>CAZNSS010000549.1:0-3187 GCA_964575465.1 uncultured Holophagales bacterium
CGATGTCGGACGACAGGTCGCGGACGAGCTCGAAGTTCCCGGTGGAGGCGGTCCCGGAGTACGACCTCACCTGGAGGAAGTCGACGGCCACCGGGGTGGAAAGGCGCTTCAGGAGATCGGTGAGGAAGAAGACCGAGCCCTTGAGGACTCCCACGGCCAGGATCTCGCGGCCCGCGTAGGCCGAGTCGATTTCCCGGGCCAGCTCGTCCAGCCGGGCCGCGATCTGCTCCTCGGAAATGAGAGTGCGGCTAATCACGGGACGAAACTATAATGCAGGCGCAACTCGAGAGGTTCTCTGTGAGCACGTCGATCGTCGATCTGAAGTCCCTTCACGACGCCTATACGAGGCTGACCGAGAAGTTCAAGACCTTCTGGACGTTCCACCAGTTCCTCCAGGGGGTGCACAAGACCTTCTTCGGGGACGTGCCCGGATACCAGGTCGACTTCCAGGGCCTCTACGACCAGATCCGTTCGATCACGACGGTGATGAACGTCCAGCCTCCGCCGGTCGTCATGGACCAGATCAACCAGCTCGACGGGCGCCTCGACGTCGTCTACCGGACGCTGTCGGCCGACGACGAGAAGATCGCCGCGAGCTGGGTGAGGCGCTTCTTCGAGAAGGTGCGGACCGAGGACGAGAAGCTCCTCCTCGCGATCCTCCGTTTCTACTTCCACTCCCGCCAGGTGTCGCCGGAAGCCCTCGACAAGATGGACTTCCTCCTGACCCTCGTCGGGGCCCGGCGGTCGCTCGACGACGGCCGGTACCTGCCGCGTTTCCCGCAGGAGCTCACGAAGCTGTTCGCCCAGCTCCTCGGCCTCGTCCGCCGCACGCCCGCTCCAGCCGCCGAGCTGACCGCGGCGGTCAAGGCGCTCGGCCTCATCAAGAAGGACATCGACGCCTGCGAACGCTTCGAGGACCTGACCGACAAGAAGATCCTCGACAGCCTCCGGACGGTGAAGCACCGGCTCGGGCCGGCCTATTACGACGGGAACGTCCTCTCGGCCGTCCTCGACGCCAACCTCGCGGCGAAGAACCGGTTCCAGACCCTGTACCGGAACGAGGAGAAGCGGATCTTCGAGTCCTCCCAGCAGCTCCTGGACATCGAACGGGAGCTCTCGCGCCGGCCGGAAGTCGGGGACGCCGACCTGCACGAGGAGTTCCGGAGGTTCCGGCAGTTCAAGGAAGAGTTCGACAGGAAGCGAAACGAGGGAGAGATCCGCCACGGGCAGGTGACGCAGCTCGCCGAGGCGATGGACCAGCTGATGGCGAAGCTGGACGTGAGCGGGGGCGCGGGCGTGGAGGCGCTCCCGGAGGCCCTCCCGGTCCTCGAGGACGAGGAGCTTTCCGAGGCGAAGGAGACGATCAGCGGCTTCTTCCCCGGCCGCGACGCCGCCCCGGCGCCGTCCGAGCCCTCCCGGCCGACCCGTTCGATTCCCGCCATCGGCGTCGACCCCCTCCTCGGCAACGACGCCTCGAAGATCCTCTACTCCGTCGACATGCTCCAGGCCGGGACGGGCTCCGGCAAGGCGGCCTACGGCGGGGCGCTCGCCCGTTTCCGCCTCGAGCCGTGGGAGGTCCGCGCCGCGCGGAGGATCCAGTCGGCGGAGCCCGCCACCGACGCGGAGGCCGCGTCCATCGACGTCCTCTTCCTCGAGGGGGCGGCTCTCCGGCTGAAGATCGACGACACCGCGCAGGTGATGAAGGCCCTCGCGATGGACGCGAGCCCCGAGGCGGCCGACGCGGGAGTGGTCGATCAGGCGGGGGAGTGCCTCGTGAGGGCGCAGGACCTCGACCGACGCTTCCGCCAGGCGCTCGAGGCGGTGGGACCGGGCGGGCTGCCGGAGAGACTCAACGAGCTGACCCGCTCCCGATTCCGCCTCCTGCGAGCCTTCTCGGGCCTCTGGCTCCTCCACAACGCGAGGGTCTCGGGAGAGGAATAGGGACCGGGCCCGGCCTTCCCGCCGCAGCGGTTTGACCGGCGCGGAAGGCGCGCGGAGAATCGGCGCCCGATGTCCGAAGAGACCCAGTCCCCCGAGCAGAGCCTCGCCGAGCAGGTCGTCAACCGGAGGGCGTCGCGCGAGCGGATCGCCGCCCTCGGCCACCCGCTCTACCCGAACCGCTTCTCCGCGACCCACCTCGTCTCCGACGTCGTCTCCCGCTGGGGCGGAAGCGACGCTGCGGCCCTGGAGGCCGAGCCCGAGGCGGCGCGCCGGGTCGCCCTCCCGGGGCGGATCCTCGCCATCCGGAAGATGGGGAAGGCGGTCTTCCTCGACCTCTCCGACGGCCGGGCACGGGTGCAGGCCTACGTCCGCAAGGACGGCGTCGGCGACGCCGGCTGGGCGCTCCTCGAGAACCTCGACCTCGGCGACCACGTCGGCGTCCCCGGCGTCGTCTTCCGGACGCGCACGGGGGAGCTCTCGGTGAGGGCCGAGGGGCTCGTCTTCCTGGCGAAGTGCCTCCGGCCGCTCCCCGACAAGTGGCACGGCCTGACCGACGTCGAGATCAAGTACCGCCAGCGGTACGTCGACCTGATCGTCTCCGAGGAGACGCGGCGGACGTTCGAGGTGCGCGCGCGGGTCGTCTCCTACCTCAGGCGCTTCTTCGACGCGCGCGGGTTCCTCGAGGTCGAGACCCCGATGATGCAGCTCATCGCCGGCGGTGCGGCCGCGCGCCCCTTCGTGACCCACCACAACACCCTGGACGTGGACCTCTACCTGAGGATCGCGCCCGAGCTCTACCTCAAGCGGCTCGTCACCGGCGGCTTCCCGAAGGTCTACGAGATCAACCGGAACTTCAGGAACGAGGGGATCTCCACCTCGCACAACCCCGAGTTCACGATGCTCGAGTTCTACACGGCGTACGCCGACGCGCGGGACCAGATGGCCCTCACCGAGGAGTTCCTCGCCGGCGCCGCGCGGGAGATCCTCGGGACGACGCAGCTCCCCTGGGGCGGCGAGACGATCTCCTTCGAGGCGCCCTTCCGGAGGCTCTCGATGAAGGACGCGGTCGTCGCGTACGGCGCCGCGGTCCCGGGGGGCGCGATCCGCGCGGACGAGCTCGAGACGCTCGAGGGGCTGAAGGCCGCCGCGACGCGCGCCGGCATCGAGGCGCTCGAGCGGTTCGGGGGCGTGCCGGGGAAGCTCCTCGCCGAGCTCTTCGAGACGCTCGCCGAGCCGCACCTCCTCC
>CAZNSS010000550.1:0-3187 GCA_964575465.1 uncultured Holophagales bacterium
CGTCGCGCGCTCGGCACCCTCCGTGGCGCCGCCGTACGAACGGCGACGCGCGTGCTCGGCCTTCTCGCCGCCCGCTAGCTACCCGCGGGTCCCCGCCGCGCGGCTGCGTCGGCCGGGGATCGGGAGGGCGGACAGGCCCGCCTTCACGATTCGGAGCAGGCGACGGGCTCGACCTGGCCCGCGAAGAGTGCCCGGAAAGCGGGGCAGGAGTCGAGGAGCCGTGCCGCCGGACCGTCTCCCGCGACGCGCCCGTCCGCGAGGACGATCACCCTCGGGTATCGGGCCACGGTGGAGAGGCGGTGCGCCATCACGATCACCGTCCGTCGCGAGAGCCACGGCCCGAGGTCGTCGAGGAGCCTGCCCTCCGTCTCGCTGTCGAGCGCGCTCGTCGCCTCGTCGAGGACCAGGACCGGCGGGTCGGTGAGGACGGCCCGCGCGAGCGCGATTCGCTGCTTCTGGCCTCCCGAGAGGTTCCTCCCGGCCTCGAGGAGCGAGCCGTCGATCCCGCCGGGGATCGCGGCGGCGAGGTCCTCGAGGCCGCAGAGGCCGAGCGCCTCGGCGACCTCGCCGCGCGACGCCTCCGGGCGGCCGAAGAGGACGTTCTGGGCGAGCGTTCCCCGGAAGAGGAACGGCTCCTGCTCGACGAGCCTCACGGCCCGTCTCAGGTCGCGGAGGCTCGCCTCCGCCAGGTCCACGCCGTCGAGCGCGAGGCTCCCTTCGTCCGGCGAGAGGAATCCGGCGAGGATCGCCGCGAGCGTGCTCTTCCCTCCGCCGCTGGCGGCGACGACCGCGACCGTCTCTCCCGGCGCGACCCGGAGGTCGATCCCTTCGAGGAGGGGGCGCGACGGCTCGTGGCGAAAACGGACGCCCTCGAGCGCGAGGCCCCCTCGCACCGGCCGCGGAAGGGGAGTCCCGCCCTGCCGTTCGAGCAAGCCGAAGTCGATCACCTCGTAGACCCTCGCCGCCGCGGCGAGGGTCCGCTGGAGCATCGCGTGGACGTCGGCGAGGCGCCGGAGCGGCTCCACCGTCCTCGCCGCGAAGAGGCAGAACGCGAGGAGGCCGGCCGGCGTCAGCTCCCGCGCCAGGGCGAGGCGGCTCCCCCAGCCGATCGCGCCGAGAAAGCCCAGGCCCGTCACGAGGAAGATCGAGGCGAGGACGGCCGCGGACCAGAGCTCGGCGGCGAGAACGCTCCTGCGGTAGCTCGCGTTCGTCGTCGCGAACCGGGCCGCCTCGCGCTCGGCGGCGTCGTACCCCTGGATCGTCGTCAGGCCCGAGATCTGCTCGGCGAAGACGGAATGGAGCTCGCCCAGCTCGCTCTGTGCCCGGCTTCCTTTCCGCCTCACGACCCGTCCCAGCCGGCCGAGAAAGAGGCCGAGGAGCGGGGCCAGGACGACGGCCGCGAGAGCGAGGCGCCACTCGACGAGGAAGGCCACGCCGATCGAGCCGAGGGCGTCGAGGCCGTCGCCGACGAGCCTCTTCAGCAGGACCTCGACGAACCCCGAGAGACTGCCGGCGTCCGCGAAGACCCTCGAGACGAGCTCGCCCGCCGGACGGCTCCTCACCGCCAGCGCGCGACTCGCCAGGACCCTCCGCGCCGCGCGGTCGCGCAGGCGCTCGAGGAGGCGCTGGTTGACGCTCGCCGCGAGATAGCGCGCGAGGACGACGGCCGTCGCGAGAAGGAGGGTGGCTCCCGTGGCCTTCAGGAGAAGGGCGCGAACGGGGAGGAGAGAACCGCCCGTGAGCGGCCCCTCCAGCCACTCCTTGACGAGCCAGGTCAGGAGGAGCTGGGCGCCGGCCATCGTCGCGAGCGCGGCCGCCGCCCCCGCGAGGCGCGACCGCTCGATCGCCGTGTCCCTCGCGATCCGGAGGAGCAGGCGTCGTCCGGCGCCCGGCGCCAGGATCCCGTCGCTCAAGCGGGGAGGCTCTCGGGTCTCTTGCCGCGCCGGCCCGCTCGCCGCAGCAGGGAGTGCGCCACGCGGCGCCAGTGCCCCGCCGTGGACCGGGCCAGTTCAAGCGATTCGCGCGGGTCCACGAAGAGACGGGCGACGATCCTCCCGTTCTTCCTCGCGTTGCGCGCCGCCTGCCCGGCCTGGTCGGCGATCCAGCGCCGCAGGGGCCAGGCCTCGACGAGGATCTCCTCCTGGCCGAGGCCCGCCCACGCGACGTAGCGCTTGTGACCGTCGGCGACGAGCCATCTTCCGAACAGCCGCACGACCGAGACCGGCGGGAAGAGGTCTCCCGCGCGCATCCTCTCTCGGTACTCGTGGATCACGTCCGGAGCGTGTGTCAGCTCGAGGAGGTCGACGACATCCTCGAGGCGAAGCGACCGCGTCGGGTGAGCGGCGAGCGCGGAGTCGAAGCCTCGAGGTCTCTCGGAGGGTCGAACGTCTTCCAAGCTGGACGGACCATGCCGCTTCGCCTCGCGGTCCGTCAAGTGCGCGCCGGGCCGGCTGCGAAGGCCTCGAACGGGCGGAGGGCCGCGGGAGGAACGGTACGATCCGCGCGGTTCGCGAACATGGAAAGTCAGGCAATCCCGCTCGGGGTGAGGCCCCTCGACGTCGCTGCCGCGTCCACGGAGCGCGCCGCCGGGCGCTGGCTCGTCGCTCTCGTCGCCGTCGGCGTCCTGGCCCGCGGGCTGCGGTACGGCCTGGGCTTCGCTCTGTGGGAGGACGAGGCCTTCCTCGTCGTCAACCTCTTCGAGAAGGACTACGCCTCTCTCCTCGGGCCGCTCGACTTCGTCCAGCTGGCACCCCCTCTCTGGCTTCTCGCGGAGAAGGCCCTGGCAGAGCTCCTGGGATTCTCTGAATCGTCCCTCCGGCTCGCCGCCTTCGTCTCCTCTCTCGCGAGCCTCGCTCTCTTCGTCGCCCTCGCGCGGCGCGTCCTCGCGGGATGGGAAGCGACGGTCGCCGTGGGACTCTTCGCCGTCTCCTATCCGTGTGTCCGGTACGCGGCGGAGGCGAAACCGTACGGAGTGGACCTCCTCGTCTCGGTCGGCCTCCTCCTGGCCGCGGTGAGGCTCGCGGAGGGGGCGCGACCGGCCCGCTGGCTCGCCCTGGCCGCGCTCCTCGCCGTCGGCCCCTGGCTCTCCTTCCCGTCGGCTTTCGTCGGGGGCGGAGTCGTTCTCCTCGGGCTCTTCCGCGCGCTCGGCTCGGCGGGGCCCGGCCACCGCGTGGCGGCCGAAGAAGTG
>CAZNSS010000551.1:0-3180 GCA_964575465.1 uncultured Holophagales bacterium
GGGCTCGTGCGGCACGCGTTCGCCGCGGGCCGCACGTCGCGGTCACGGAGGGCCCGGATCGCCGCCGAGGCCGGGGGGCCGCCTCCCGTCCCCTACGCCCCCGACGAGGCCCCCGAGCTTGCGCCCGCCCGGGTCGCCGGCGAGCCCTGAGAGATCGTAGACGCGCGTCCGGAGCCCGACGAGGTCTCCGGAGTCGAAGACGAGGGGCAGCCGGACGGCGTTCGCCTCGAGGTAGGGCCCCACCCAGGCCGGTGTCCGCTCGTAGTCCGAGAGGACGAGGAAGGGGGCGTGCCGCTGCCTCGCCAGCGCCTCGAGCTCGGTTTCGGTCCCCGGGAGGTCGGCGGTCGGTCGCTCGGCGTAGAAGTTCACCTGGGGCCAGGAGGTCGTCACGACGACGGCACCGGCGGCCGCCCGCTCGCGGACCCAGAGCCCGGCTTCCTTCACCGAGAGGTACGACTTCCCCTCCGCGTGGAGCCACTCGTCCGCCGTCGCGAGCTGCTGCGTGCCGGCCAGCGCGAGGACGCCCGCCGCGAGCGCCCGCGAGACCGCGACGCTGCGCGCCCGCGTCCAGGCTTCGATCCGGACGACCGCCGCGCCGAGGACGAGGAAGAGCCCCGGCAGGCAGAAGAGCCCGAGGCGGTGATGGAACTTCTCGAAGAGGCTCGGCACGGCGAGCGGCACGAGGACGAGCCCGGCGAGGAGGATTCCGAGGTGGAGCTCCGGCGTCGCTCGCGGGTCGCGGCGCTTCGCGAGGAGGAACGCGCGGACGGGAGCGGCCGCGAGAACGCCGAGGAGGAGGACGAAGAGGAAGCTCCCGAGGTAGGACGGGAGGAAGTCGAAGTAGCGCGCGAAGACGCCGAGCTGCGCGGTCCCGAGCGTGCCCAGGCGCTGCAGCTGGTACGACCGCAGGAGCTCGAACGGCGCCCCCCACCTCCGCGCGGAGAAGACGACGTACGACGCGAGGCCGAGGAGCCCGAGGGCGACCGAGACGAGGACCTCCCTGCGCCGGAAGAGCTTCCACTTCCCCGCGGCGACGAAGTGGGGCGCGAGGGCGAGGACGATCGCGGCCGCGCGGAAGTGCGCGAGGAACGCCAGCGCGACGGCCGGCCCGAGGAGAGGCAGCCAGGCCGTCCGGCCCCGCAGGACGGTTTTCGCGTAGAGGACGATCGAGAGCAGCCAGAAGAAGAGGGCCGGCGTCTCCGTCAGGACCCGCTGCGTGAAGAAGAGCGACTCCCAGGAGACCGCCGTCAGGAAGGCCGAGACGAGTCCGGCGCGCCGGCCGAAGAGGAGCGCCCCGGCCTCGAACGTGAGCCAGACCGTACCGATCGAGAAGAGGACGTTCGCGAAGTAGACCCCGAACTCGTCGAGGCCGGCCCCGTAGGAGAGCGCGCCGAGCCACGGCAGGAGCGGCGCGCGGTGCCTCTCGTAGAGGGGGGCCCACGAGATGCCCGACGCGATCCTCCGGGCCTCGGTCAGGTAGATCGTCGAGTCCCACCACTCGACCTCCGTGACCCCGAGCGAGGCGAGCCGCAGGAGCGCCGCGAGGACGAGGACCCCTCCGAGAGCCCAGCGCAGGAGGCGTCCGTCCGGGTCGGCGGCGGCGGCTCCCGGCATCACCCCCCCGCGCCGGCTCCCGGGTCCATCGGCCCGAACCCCTTCGAGGCGAGGAACCGTCGGACGGTCTCGACGTTGACCGCTCCGTCCCTCCCGAGCTCCACGACGTGGACCTCGCAGCGGCGCAGGAGGGCCCGGGCGGCGCGGGTGCGGGAGAGCCCGATCCCGGCCAGGCCGAAGAGGTCGAGGAGCGACGTTTTCAGCAGGAACTCGACCCCCTGGTAGAGGCCGACGCCGACGACCATCCCCTCGAGGAGGGCCTTCCAGCCGGTCCACTTCCCGGCGGCGCGGATCGTGCAGCCCCGTCCGAGGCTCCGCCTCCCGACGAAGAGGAAGCGCGGCGCGGACTTCCCGGTGGCCAGGCAGTCGCCGAACGCCGCGAGCGCGACGAGGTACTTCGGCTCGAACTCCATCCTCCGGATGAAGGTGACGTGCTCCGGTGGGAAGGGGGGCGGCTCCTTGCCGAGGATTCCGATGCGCAGGGGGAACGGCAGGACGTTCCCCTTCCGGTCGACGAACGGGCTGTCTTCCGAGACGAGGCGATACGGTGCCCCGAGCTTCAGGAACCCGAGCGTGAGCGTCGTCTTTCCGCCGCCCGAGGGCATCAGGAAGAGTGCCGTCGCTCCTCCGGCCTCGAGGCCGAAGGCGTGGACCCTGTGCAGACCCTCGCGCTCGAGCGACTCGGAGACGCGGGAGAGGATCGTCAGGTAGACGATCTCGTGGAGGAGGTCGAGGTCGTCGCACGAGACCTCGAACGAGCGGCGCTTCCGGTCGTAGAGCGCGAGCGCCCGGCCGAAGTAGTCGATGTAGGTGAGATCCCCCTCGGAGTAGCAGACGTTCCGGGGGGTGTAGACCGTCGCGGTCAGCGGCGGGAGCGCGTCGTAGTCGGGACGCCGGCGGTTCGCCCGGATCGAGAGGTGCTCCCTTCCGCGCTCCGCCTCCGGCGCGGCGAAGAAGGCGAAGTCGTCCGCGAGGCGCCGTGCCACCTCCTCGTCTGTCGTCTCCACGGTCACCGTCCCGCCGTGGATGGAGAGCCCGATCGTCCTCGCCGGCTCTTCTCCGTTCACTTCCCGGTCTCCCCTTCTCCCCGCGGGCCGCGGCGCGAGAGCCGCAGCGCCCGCTCCGCCGCCTCCGAGGGCGTCGAGGGACGGAAGATCGAGGCCGGGAGCAGGACCAGCCCGTGCCGCAGGCCGCTCAGGACGCCGGACGTCACGAAGGTGACGTTCGCGACCCAGTGGTGGAAGGCGAGAGCCGCCTTCTCGAGCGGAGGGAGGTCCTCCCGCCTCTCGTCCCCGAGCGAGCGCCAGAGGTACCAGAGCGCGACGGCCGCCGCGGCCCCCGCGGCGGGCCAGGACCCCGCCGCCGCCGCGACGGCGAGGAGGAGAAGCCAGACGTGGAAGAGGTGGAAGTCGGTGACGAAGACGCAGGCGAGGAAGGGGAATCCCGGCGCCTCGTACGCGAAGCCGATCTGGTGGTCGTCCGTCCGGACGCGGTAGAGGTGGAACCCCTTCAGGCCGGTCTTCCGGTACGCGTAGCCGAGGTGCGTCCCCCAGCCCCAGAGCTGTT
>CAZNSS010000552.1:0-3178 GCA_964575465.1 uncultured Holophagales bacterium
GGGTGGTTGTGCCCCTGGTTCACGGCGGAGTAGGCGGCGAGGAAGTCCATGTACCTCTTCCCGTCCACGTCGGTGAGCCAGATTCCCTCGCCCTTCGTGCAGACGACGTCGAGGGGGTGGTAGTTGTGTGCCCCGTACCGGTTCTCCAGCTCGATGAAGGTCCCGGATCGGGTGGCGGTCTCGGGCATGGTCATCTCCCTGCAGCGGACCCGGCAGGGTCCGCGAAGTCTTGCTCGTGTTGCGGCGGCCGCCCCGGGCCGAACGCTCGTGGTCCGGCGGAATCCTAGCGGAACCGCGCGCCGGAGGCCCGGGCCGTGCTAACTTGGCTGGCGACTTCGATGCCCGGAACCGGCGCCCCCGCTCTCCTCTCGCCGGAGTCGGTCCGGCTCGGGATCGCCTTCCTCCTCGGGGCGGCGCTCCTCTTTGCGGCCGTGCGCGAAGCCAGGGGGCGCATCGTCCGGCTCGTCGTCGCCCTCGTCGTCTCCGTCGTCCTCCGCGGCGTCGCGGCCCTCGCCCTCCTCGAGCTCCCGAGCGCGGAGCCCACCGTCCTCTTCCTCGCCCTCCTCTTCCAGGGGATCGCCTTCCTCGGTCTCGCCGGCGTCGTCGTCTTCGACCTGCTCCTGCCCCGGGCCCACGTCCGCGTGCCGCGCATCGCCAGGGACCTCGCCGTCGCCCTGTCGTTCGTGGCCCTCCTGATCTGGCTCTTCTCGGTGAACCACGTCGACGTGACGGGCATCGTCGCGACCTCGGCCGTCGTCACCGCGGTGATCGGCTTCTCCCTGCAGGACACCCTCGCGAACGTCATGGGAGGGATCGCCCTGCAGATCGAGGGGGCCGTCGAGCCCGGGGACTGGGTGAAGTTCGGAGACACCTCGGGGAAGGTGCGCGAGACGGCCTGGCGGTTCACGGCGATCGAGACGAGAAACGGCGACACCCTCCTCGTGCCGAACAGCGTCCTGGTGAAGACGCCGGTCCTCGTCCTCGGGAAGGCCGGGGGCCGGAAGCCGCCCCTCGAGCGGCGATGGGTCCTCTTCGGCGTCGACTACCGGACCTCGCCGGTCACCGTGATCGAGACCGTGCGCGAGGCGCTGACGCGCGAGCCGATCCCGAACGTCGCCGCCGAGCCCGCGCCGAGCGTCGTCCTGATGGACTTCCGCGAGAGCTGGGCCTCCTACGCCGTCCGCTACTGGCTCAGCGACCTCCTCGTCGACGACCCGACGGACTCGGCCGTGAGGACGCGCATCGTCTACGCCCTCCGCCGCGCCGGGATCGTCCTTTCCCGGCCGGCGACGGCGAACTTCGTCACCATCGAGGAAGAAGGTCACCGGAAACGCCAGGAAAAGCGCGACGACGAGGCCCGGCTCGCCGCCCTCGAGAGCGTTCCCCTGTTCGCGTCGCTCACGGCGGAGGAGCGCGGGCGGCTCGCGCCGGGGCTGGTTCGCGCGCCGTTCGCGCCGGGAGAGGCGATGGTCGTCCAGGGGCGCGAGGTGCACGACCTCTACATCATCACGAAGGGGGCGGGCGACGTCCGCGTCGCGGTCGCCGACGCCCCCCCCCGGATCGTCGTGCGGATCACCGCCCCCGACATCTTCGGCGAGATGGGGATGCTGACGGGCGAGCCGCGCCGGGCGACCGTGGTCGCCGTGGGCGAGGTCGAGTGCTGGCGCCTCGGGAAAGAGAAGTTCCGGGAGGTCCTCGAGGAGCGGCCGGCCATCGCCGAGGGAATCTCGCGCATCCTCGCGGCGCGGCAGGTCGAGCTCGCGACGGCGACCGAGGGGCTCTCGGAGGAGTCGCGCCGGCACCGCCTCGAGGCGGAGCACGGCTCGCTCCTCAGCCGGATCGAACGCTTCTTCGGCCTCACCGGCGGTGCCGGCGAAGGCGGAGCGAGGAGCGGACGATGAGAGAGACGAAGCTCTTCCTGGCCGGGAGCTGGGAGGAGGGTGACGGGACGTCCGACCTCCTCTCGCCCTGGGACGGCGCCCCGGTCTCGCGCGTCGCGAAGGCCGGTCCGCCGACGCTCGAGCGGGCGGCTGAAGCCGCCGCGAAAGCCGAAGCGGAGATGGCCGCGCTCCCGGCGGACCGCCGCGCGGCGATCCTCGAGGCGGCGCGCGCCGATCTCCTCTCGCGGAAGGAAGAGGTCGCCCGGGCCATCCAGGAGGAGGCGGGAAAGCCGATCGCCCTGGCGCGCGGCGAGGTCGACCGTGCGGGAGACACGCTCCTCGCGGCGGCGCACGTCGCCCGCTTCCCCGAGCTCGTGGCGCGCGACCTCTCCGGATTCGCGAGCGGCGCCGGGCGCATCGCCCTGACGAAACGGGTCCCGCTCGGCCCGGTCCTCGCGATCACGCCGTTCAACTTCCCGCTGAACCTCGTGGCCCACAAGCTCGCCCCCGCGGTCGCGGCGGGCTGCCCGGTCGTCCTCAAGCCGGCCAGCCAGACGCCCACGGCGGCGCTGCTCCTGGCCGCCTCTCTCCAGCGCGCGGGGCTCCCGAACGGGGCGCTCTCGGTCGTCCCCTCCCGCGCGCACGACGCCGAAGCCCTCGTCGCCGATCCGCGCTTCGCGCTCCTCACCTTCACCGGCTCGGCCGAGGTCGGCTTCGCCCTCCGCCGGAAGGCGTGGGACCGTCGCGTCGCCCTCGAGCTGGGCGGGAACGCTGCGGTGATCGTCGAGCCCGACTGGCAGGACCTCCCCGACGCGGCGCGCCGGATCGCGAACGCCGCCTTCGCGTGGGCGGGGCAGTCGTGCATCAGCGTCCAGAGGGTCCTCGTCCACCGCGACGTCGCGCCGCAGCTGCGAGAACTCCTCGTGGCGGCGGCGGAGAGCTTCCCGACGGGCGACCCGGCCGCCGCCGGCACCCTCTGCGGCCCGATGATCGACGCCACGAACCGCGACCGGGTCCTCGACTGGGTCGGCGCGGCCCGTACCGCCGGAGCCACGCTCCTCGCAGGGGGGACCGCGGACGGCTCGGTCGTCAACCCGACCCTCCTCGCGGAGGTCCCCGACGACCAGCCGTTCGCCGCCGACGAGCTCTTCGGGCCCGGCGCGTCCCTCTCGACGTACTCCTCGTACGAGGAGGCCCTCGCGCGCGCGAACGCCTCCCGCTACGGCCTGCAGGCAGGCGTCTTCACGACCGACGTCGCGAAGGTCCGCCGGGCGTGGGACGTCCTCGAGGTCGGCGGC
>CAZNSS010000553.1:0-3175 GCA_964575465.1 uncultured Holophagales bacterium
TCCGGGCGAGGTCGCGCGCCTGCCGGGCGTCGTCCTCCTCGCGCTCGCTGACGAAACCCTCCGCCCGGAGCGCGGAGACCCGGGCGAGCTGGCGTTCCTCGATCGCGAGCCGGAGGGCCGCCTGGGACCGGTCTTCCTCCGCCGACCGCCGGTCCGACCCGCGCGCCTTCTCGAGGCGCGCGCGGGCCTCGGCGACGGCCGCGGCGGCTTCCCTCTCGTCGAGGCGAACGAGGGGCTGGCCGGCCTTCACGCGGTCCCCCTCCTCGACGAGGACGGCCTCGACCCGCCCCGTCACCGGCGAGCCGATGGAGGCCTTCGAACGGGCGAGAACCCGGCCGCTGACGACGAGCGTCTCGAGGAGGTCGGTCCGCGAGGCGCGGGCGGCCGCGACCGGTCGCCCGAGGAGCGAGCGGACGCCCGCGAGAAGGACGGCGAGGAGGAGGAAAGCGCCTGCCGCGCGGACCGCGCGGGAGCGTGGAAGCGGGAGGCCCATCGGGGCGAGTCTGGCACGGTTGGGGCCGGGCCGGAGGGCGGCTGGGACCGCTCGCGGCCTCCACGGCGGCGCCGGGGCCCGGGGGAAAAGAAAAGGGAGCGGCCCGGAGGCCGCTCCCTTCGAGAGGTCGGACGTCGGTTCGGACTACTTGCCGTCGCGGTAGGTCGTCCACATGGAGTCCATGCGGGCGTCCTGGCCGGCCGTGAACTGGAACATGCAGGAGTCGTCGGTGTAGTCCATGAAGTTCGTGATCGGGTCGTTCCCCGCCTTGTTCGGGCAGGAGTTGCGGCCTGTCGGGCAGCCGTAGGCGGCGCTCTTCTCGGCCGGCGTGTCGGAAACGTAGTCGCCGTTGCCGTTACAACCGCCCTGGAACGTGTGGTAGAGGCCCATCCAGTGGCCGACCTCGTGGGTGCCGGTGTCGCCCAGGTTGTAGGGGGCCGCGGTGCCGCCGGGGACGGACGAGTAGAGGAGGACGACGCCGTCCATGTTCGGCTTCGTCTTGTAGTCGCTCGGGAAGGTCGCCCAGCCGAGGAGGCCGCCGCCGAGGTTGGCGGAGTAGAGGTTGAGGTCCTTCGCGGTCCCCCGCCGAAGGGCCGTCTTCGCCGCGGTCTCGGCCGACGTGCCGTAGCCCATCGTGTACCAGGTGGCGTTCGTCGTCCGGTCGGTGCCGGCGAGGACGAAGTTGTAACCCCACTGGTTGTAGGCCCCGTTCAGGACCGCGATCTGGCTGGCGATCTGGGAGTCGGGGATGTCGCCGTTGGCGATCCCGGTGCCCTTGTTGATGACGTGGAAGTAGACGTAGATCGTCCCGCCCGTGGCGAGGGCACCGAACCTCGCGTCGCCGGCCATCTGGAGCTGGGCCTCGATCGCCTCCATCTCCTCCTCGTCGGGCATGACGGTCACGCAGCGACGGCCGGAGTCGATGAAGTCCCTCTGGCTCGCGAACTCGACGCCCTCGACGAGGAACGGCTGGTCGACGGAGTGGCGCTCTTCGAGCGGCTGGGCGGCGGTGGCGGTCAGGGCGAGCGGGAGCACCAGGGCGGCCAGAAGGGGCTTGGCGTTCAACGTCTTCTCCTCCTCAGATAACCGGTCGTCCGGTTTGGCTCAACTGTGCGAGAAGCGTGCCAGCGGTTTCCGCGTGTCGAGGGGGTGCCTCGGGTCAGATCCCGCCCGATGAGGTCTCGTTGGGCGGGGCTGGGTTTGACCCAGGGTCGACGAACGACCCGTTCGGCTCCGCCGGAAGCGAGCCGACGCCGATCAGAACCCTGTGCGAGTCCGGGCCCGGGTGGACAGAAACTCGAGAAGGCAACGCCCGACGTGGTCCGAGTCGAACGAAGCCCGAACCCGCTCCCGGCCGGCGCGCCCGAGGGCGGCGGCCCGATCCCGGTCGAAGAGGAGCCCGACGCAGGCGTCGGCGAGTGAATCGGGCTCGTCGGCGAGGAGGATCTCCTTTCCGTTCTCGGCATCGATTCCGCACGCGCCGAGCCGGGTCGAGACGACCGGAACGCCGAGGGCCATCGCCTCGAGGATCTTGACCCGGATTCCCCCTCCCGAGAGGAGCGGGACGACCATCGCGGCTCCGGAGGCGAGGAACTCGCGAGCGTCCGGGATCCTCCCGAGAAGGCGGACCCCGTCCCGCTCGACAGAGGGCCCGAGCCCCGCGGGCGGGTTGCTTCCCGCCACGTGGAAACGGGCGCCCGGGACGGCCTCCCGGACCCTGGGCCAGGCGTCCGCGAGGAACCACTTCACCGCCTCGAGGTTCGGCCTCCAGTCGAGCGAGCCGAGGAAGACGAGCGTTCCGGGGTCGCCGGACCCGGAGCGGTCCGGGTAGCCCTCCATCTCGACCCCGACCGGCGTGACGTGGACCGGGACCGTCGCGCCGAGGCGGGCGTACGTCCCCGCGTCCTCGTTCGTCACGGGGACGATCGCGTCGACGTCGTTCAGGGTGGCGATCTCGTACGCGCGCAGCCGGCGGGCGAGGTGGGACAGGTAGAGGCGCGTCGCCGCATGGGCGTGCCCCCGCGCGAGCCCCTCCCAGATTTCGTGCTCGACGTTGAGCGACCGGAGAACGATGGGGGCGCGAGTGGCGGAGCGGAGGGCCGGGAGGTAGGGGACCATGTAGAGGCTTTCGAGGAGGACGGCGTCGGGCGGCTCCTGGGCGACGACCTCGAGGAGCCTTCTCTCGAACGCGGGGGAGTGGAAGCGCTCGACGTTGTAGGAGGTGCCGGAGAGCAGGCTCCGAAGCGCGCCCGCCAGCGTGACCGACGTGTCGACGGCGATCGCCTCGAGCCGCAGCGGCCGAGCCTCGTCGGGGAGCGACGCCGGGTCGGCGCGGTGCTTTCCGGGGTTCAGGGAGAGCGTCCGAACCTCCGCTCCCGCCCGCAGGAGCGACAGCGCGAGGACGCGCATCGCCACCCGGCCGCCGTCCTCGGGCGGCCACGGCACTTTCGGGCAGAGCTGGAGGATCCGCATTCGGCCTCCCCGGAGGCGAAACGGCCCGGCGAACGCCGCCGGGCCGTCGGGGCATCGGGCGAGAGCGCCGTCAGCCGTGGATGTTGTGTCCGTCGACCGCCTCGGCCGCCTCGTGCAGCGCCTCGGACAGCGTCGGGTGGGCGTGGATCGTCCTCACCATCTCCTCGGTCGTCGCCTCGCAGCGGAGGAACGCCGCGGCCTGGCCGATGA
>CAZNSS010000554.1:0-3170 GCA_964575465.1 uncultured Holophagales bacterium
CTCACCGACGTCCTCGACGCGCCCGTCTCCGACGTCGCCGCGTGGTTCGCGGCCGACCGCGCCGTCACGGCCCCGCTCCTTTCCCTCCGCGAGATCGGCCTCGGCTATCTCCGCCTCGGCCAGGAGGGCGGCGCGCTCTCCTCGGGCGAGAGGCAACGACTCCGCCTGGCGCGTCTCCTCTCCAGCGCCCCGACGCATCGGACGGCCGTCCTCCTCGACGAGCCGACGCGCGGCCTCGGGTTCGAGGACGTCGACCGACTCCTCGCCGTCCTCGACCGGCTCGCCGCGGCCGGGCACCTCGTCGTCGTCGTCGAGCACCACCCCGGGGTCCTCGCCGCGGCCGACTGGCTCGTCGAGCTCGGCCCCGAGGGTGGCGAGCGGGGCGGGCGGGTGGTGAGGGCCGGGACGCCCTGAACGGCGCCCGGCCGTCAGGCCGGGTTGATCTCCTTCGGCGCCTCGGCGGCCTTCGGCGTCACCGCCTCGAGGCCGTGGCTGTGCGCGCCTCTCTCGCTCTTCCAGAGGAGGAACGAGAAGACGAAGCCGATCGAGGCGAGGGCCCCGAGCGCGACCATGACGGGGGTCCACCCCTGCGGGTGCGCCGCGCTCGCGTGCGAGGCGTCCTTCAGGAGGCCGAGGCCCCAGCTCATGCCGGCCCAGCCCACCTGCTGGCAGAACGTCATCAGCGCGTAGGCCGAGCCGAGCCGAGCCTCGGGGACGAGGTAGGTCACCGCCGGCCAGAGGACCGCGGGCACGAGGGCGAACGCGAGGCCGAGCATCCCCATCAGGATCGTCGGCGAGACGGACGTCCCGACGAGCATGAAGAAGGGCGGGACGAGGAGGGCCGAGCCCGCCGCCATCAGCAGCGCGCGCTTGCCGATCCTGTCGGCGAGGAGGCCGAAGAGCGGCATGCCGATCATCGAGAGGAGCGGGAGGATCGACTTGAGGTTGCCCGCGGCCTCGGGCGAGAGACCTTTCGCCTCGATGAAGTACAGGTTCGCGAAGGTCCGGAACGGGAAGATCGTCGCGTAGAAGGCGACGCAGAGGCCGACGACCCACCAGTAGCCGAGGTCGAAGCGGACCAGGTCGGACCAGACGAGCTTGTCGGTCGCGCCGGGGCGCGTCACGGAGTAGACCCTCGTGGCCCGCCGCTCGAGCGCGGAGTAGATGACCGCGAAGACGAGCCAGAGGATTCCGAGCGCGGCCGCGAGGAGGAGCGGGGGCTGCCAGCTTCCGAAGATCGACTTCGCGAAGTCGGGCGACTTGTCGGCGGCGAAGGAGCCGAGCCGGGCGATGAGGAGCTGGATCGCGAGGGCGAAGGAGATCTCCTTACCCTTGAACCAGCGCCCGACGACGGTCGTCGCCGCGACGATGAAGAGCTCCGACCCGATCCCCAGGAGGAAGCGCCCGATCATCATCCCGGCCCACGGAGCGCCGGGGAGGAGCGCCGGGAGGACGGCGATCGCGATACTCCCGGCAGCGCCGATGGCGCCGAAGAGGACGGCCGAGGCCGCGACGCCGATCCGGTCGATCAGGACGCCCCCCGCGATGAGCGTCAGGAGGGCCGCGACGTTGTAGGCCGTGTCGAGGAGCCCCACCTGCGCTCCGGTGAAGCCGAACGCCTTCTCGAGGAGCGGCGTCACCGGGTAGAGCGCGTCGAAGACGTAGTAGTTGCCGAACATCGCCACGCTGCACGAGAGGAGGACCAGCCAGCGGTAGAAGGCGGGAGGGAGGGGGCGAAGGTCGGCGGCCGGGGCGGCGGCGTCGGACATGCGGGCGGACGATACTCCTTCCTCCGGCCCCGCGGCGGCGGGAAGGGACGCCGGCGGCGGCCTTGCTACGATCCGTCCCGTGACGTCCGCACCCACGAGCTCCGACTTCGACGTCGTCGTCCTCGGCGGCGGTCCCGGCGGCGAGCGCGCCGCCATCCAGGCCGCCAAGGCCCACAAGCGCGTCGCCCTCGTCGAGCAGGCCGCCGTCGTCGGCGGGGCCCGCGTCAACTGGGGGACGATCCCGTCGAAGACGCTCCGCGAGAGCGCCCTCTTCTTCCTCGGGATGACGCGCCACCGCCTCCACGGCTTCCAGACCGAGGTGACGGACGACGTCACGGTCGCCGACTTCATGTACCGCGAGCGGCTCGTCGTCCAGCGCGAGCTCGACATGATCAACGCCTCGCTCGGGCGGTACCGGATCGAGGTCTTCCGGGGCCACGGCCGCTTCCTCGACCCGCACACCGTCGCGGTCGAGGGGAAGGACGGCCGCCGGAAAGGGACGCTCCGGGGCGACGTCGTCGTGATCGCCACCGGCTCGAGCCCGAACCGCCCTTCCGACGTCCCGTTCGACGCCGAGATCGTCTTCGACAGCAACACGATCCTGAAGCTGCCCCGGATGCCGAAGACGATGACCGTCCTCGGGGCCGGGGTCATCGGCATCGAGTACGCCTCGATCTTCGCGGCGCTCGGCGTCTACGTGACGCTCGTCGACACGCGGGACCGCCTCCTCCCCTACCTCGACCGGGAGATCGTCTCGATCCTCGAGCGCGAGCTCGGCGAGCTCCACGTCGAGATCCTCCACGACGACCGCTACGCCCGCGTCGAGCCGGTCCCCGGCGCCCCGCCGCGCGTCACCATCGAGACCCAGAGGGGGCGGCGCATCACGTCGGACGTCCTCCTCTACTGCGTCGGCCGCGACGGGAACACGAGAGACCTCGGCCTCGACGCGATCGGCCTCGTCCCCGACAAGTACGGCCTCCTCACCGTCAACGAGAACCTCCAGACGGCCCACCCGCACATCTACGCCGTCGGCGACGTCATCGGCTACCCCGCCCTCGCCTCGACCTCGATGGAGCAGGGGCGGCGGGCGATGCGCCACGCGTTCGGCCTGACCGGCACCTCGGCGTCGACCGAGAACCTGCCGTTCGCGATCTACTCGATCCCCGAGGTGAGCTACGTCGGCGAGACCGAGGAGAACCTGAAGGAGAAGGGGGTCGACTACGTCGTCGGCCGCGGCCACTACGGGATGAACCCCCGTGGCCAGATCATCGGCGACCAGCAGGGACTCCTGAAGCTCCTCTTCGACACGGAAACCGGCCGGCTCATCGGAACCCACATCGTCGGACACTCCGCGAGCGAGCTCGTCCACATCGGGCAGGCCTACATGAAGATGCAGGCGAC
>CAZNSS010000555.1:0-3164 GCA_964575465.1 uncultured Holophagales bacterium
CAGCCCTGGTCCTTCTACGCCCACCCGCCGTTCGGCACGTGGGTCCTCTTCGCGGAGGTCGTCCTCCTCGGCCTCGTCCCGGCGGTCCTCCTCCTCTCGCGGCGCGTCCGCGCGCGGACGGGCCTCCTCGTCCTCGCGGCGGCGATGGCCTGCGCGGGCGTCGTCCTGAACCGCTACGTCATGACGATCCAGACGATCGCGCTCCCGTCGCTCCCGTTCGACCCGTTCGCCTCCTACTCGCCGAGCTGGCAGGAGGTCTCCGCGTTCCTCGCGGTCCTCGGCTACGGCGTCCTTCTCTACTCGATCTCCTTCCGCTGGCTCAACCTCTTCCCCGAAGAGAAAGAGCTCGCGACGAAGGGCTGACGGAGGTCTCGAGATGCTTCCCGGCAACACCGACTTCATCGCCGACCCGGCCAACGTGATCTTCCTGGGCGTCTTCGCGCTCGTCCTCCTGACGGTCGGCTCGACTCTTCTCGTCGCCTTCGTCTCGACGCGCCGCGCGATCGCCCGCGGAAAGGCCGCGGAGCTGCTCTGGCACGAGGAGTTCGAGGAGCTCCCCGCCTCGGCGAAGGGCTGCCGTCACGCGATGACGGGCGAGCTCCCCGGCCGGCACTGCGAGCGCGCCTTCGACTGCAAGGGGTGCGAGACGCACGCGCGCCTCGTCGCCGACGCGAGGGAGCTCCCCCTCGTCGACACGGGCGGCTTCGACGTCCCGGCCGACCGCCTCTACCACCGCGGCCACGCCTGGCTGAAGCCTCTCGACGACGGCACCGTCGCCGTCGGCCTCGACGACCTCGCCACCCGCCTGGTCGGAAGGCCCGACGCGCTCGACCTCCCCGCCGTCGGTGCGAAGCTCGCCGAGAACGGCCCCGCCTTCCGGCTCTCGGCCGGCCGCGCCCGCGTCCGCGTCGCCTCGCCGGTCACCGGCGACGTCGTCGAGCAGGGCGCCCTCGACAAGGGCTTCCTCCTTCGCGTCCGCCCCGACGGCCCCCTCGACACCCGCGCGCTCCTCTCCGGGCGCGAGGCCGCCGCGTTCTTCGCGCGCGAGATGGACCGCCTCCAGCTCGCGATCTCCGGCGCCCGCGGCGTCCCCGCCCTCGCGGACGGCGGCCTCCCGGTGGGAGACCTGTCGAAGGCGATCCCCGCCGGGGACCGCGACCGGGTCCTGGGCGAGATGCTCCTCGAAGCGTAGTCGGGACGAGAGGCCGTCCTCCTCCTTCCGCCCTCGCGCGCCGCCTCCTCGGGTCCTGCCCGGTCCCGCGTACGGGACCGGGCAGGCGTTCCCTCTACTGCGCTTCTCGGCCCTCGAGCGCGAGGTCGACGGCGGCCGCCGCGTGGAGCCGGGTCGTGTCGAAGACCGGCACGGGGGAGTCGGAAGGGGACACGAGCATCGCGATCTCGGTACAGCCCAGGATGATGCCGGAGGCCCCCTTCCGGACGAGCCCGTCGATCACCTCCCGGTACTGCGCCCGCGACTCCTCCGTGACGACGCCGCGGCAGAGCTCCTCGTAGATGACCCGGTGCACGACCGCCCTGCCCTCCGGCTCCGGGACGAGGACCTCGAGGCCGTGGCGGCTCTGCAGCCGCCCGAGGTAGAAGTCCTGCTCCATCGTGAAGCGCGTCCCGAGCAGGCCGACCGTGCGGATCCCGGCACGCTTCACGGCCTCTGCTGTCGGATCGGCGATGTGGAGAAGCGGGATCGAGACGCCCGCCTCGATTGCCGGGGCCACTTTGTGCATCGTGTTCGTGCAGAGGACGAGGAAGTCCGCTCCCGCCGCCTCCACCGCCCTGCCGGCCCTCGCGAGGGCCGCGCCCGCCTCGTCCCAGCGGGCCGTCCGCTGGAGCGGCTCGATGTCGGCGAAGTCGACGCTGTAGAGGGCGACGCGCGCCGAGCGGAGGCCGCCGAGGCGAAGCCGCACGAGCTCGTTGATCTCCCGGTAGTACGGGACGGTCGACTCCCAGCTCATGCCGCCGATCAGGCCGATCGTCTTCATGTCCTCTTCCTGCGGGGGCCTCGGTCAACGGCAGGCACGGGTCGAGTCCGGCTCAGGGCCTCTCGATGCCGTACTTCTTCAGCTTGTCGTAGAGCGTCGAGCGGTCGATCCCGAGGACGAGGGCGGTCTCCTTCACGTTCCCCTCGTTCCGCCGGAGCGTCGCGGCGATGACGGCCTTCTCGACGTCGGGGAGCGAGAGGTGCGTCGGCACGCTCCACCCCGGCGCCGTCTCGGCGGCGGGGCGGAGGAACGCGAAGTCCTCCTCGGTCAGGACGCGCCCCTTCGCGGTGACGAGCGCCCGCTCGACGGCGTTCTCGAGCTCGCGGACGTTTCCGGGCCAGCGGTGCGCGAGGAGCGCCTTCAGGGCTCCCTCGGAGAGGTCCTCCGCCTCCTTGCCGAGCTCGTGCGAGAGCCGCTCGAGGAAGGCGCGGGCGAGGAGAGGGACGTCCTCCGGCCGCTCCCGGAGCGGCGGGAGGTGGATCGCGACGACGTTCAGCCGGTAGAAGAGGTCGTCGCGGAAGCGCCCCTCTCTCGCCGCCTCCGCGAGGTCGACGTGGGTCGCCGCGACGACCCGGACGTCGACGGCGACCTCCTCGCTCCCGCCGACCCGGAAGAAGCGGCGCTCCTGGAGGACGCGGAGGAGGTCGACCTGGACCTTCGGCGAGATGTCGCCGATCTCGTCGAGGAAGATCGTTCCCCCTTCCGCGAGCTCGAACTTCCCCTTCCGCCTTTCGGACGCGCCGGTGAAGGCCCCCTTCTCGTGCCCGAAGAGCTCCGACTCGAGGAGCGTCTCGGCGAGGGCCGCGCAGGAGACGCCCACGAACGGCTTCTCCGCCCGCTCGCCGGAGAAGTGGAGCGCCCTCGCCACGAGCTCCTTGCCGGTCCCGCTCTCGCCCGTGATGAGCACGGTGCTCCGGAGGCTCGCGACGTCCTTGACGAGGCCGAAGACCTCCTGCATCCGGGGGTTCTTCGAGAGGAGGTCGCGGAATTTCCAGCGCCCCGAGAGGCGCCGGCGGAGGAACTCGTTCTCGCGCTGCAGCTTCTTGACCCGGATGATCCGCGTGACGAGGAGCGAGATCTCCTGCGGGTTGCAGGGCTTGACGATGTACTCGAGCGCCCCCTCCTTCATCGCGGTGATCGCGGTGTCGACGGTGGCGTAGGCCGTGATGA
>CAZNSS010000556.1:0-3152 GCA_964575465.1 uncultured Holophagales bacterium
GGGAGAACCCGCCCTCGTCCGAGGAGATCACGATGGCCGTCGTGAGCCGCTGCGGGAGGTGAGCCCCGGCCGCCTCAGACGGCGGAGGCGGTCGGCGTCGACGGGTCCGCCGAGAAGAGGCGGTAGGTGACGCGGATGCACCCGAGGAGAATCTCGTCTCCGTCGCGAAGGACGACCGGCGCCACCACGGGCGCCCCGTCGAGGAAGGTCCCGTTCCGGCTCGCGAGATCGACGAGCTCCGCGCGGTCGCCGCCGACCGTGATCCGGGCGTGTGCGCGCGATACGGAGTCGTGCCCGAGCCAGACGGCCGCCTCGCGAACCCGCCCGAGGACGTTCGGGCCGTCGCCGAGGTGGAACGTCTGCGTCCCCCAGACGAGGACGTGCCGTGCCTTCGGGGGCGGCGTGTCCTCCTCGTCGGCCGGGGCGTCGAACGCGTAGCCGAAGCCGTGAACCGTGCGGACCATCGAGGGCTCGCCGCGGCTGTTCCCCAGCGCCTTCCGGATTTCCTTCACGAGGGAGTCGACGTTTCCCTCGGTGACGAAGACGCCCGGCCAGAGCGTCTCCTGGATCTCGAGGCGGGAGACGGCCGCCGGACGCTTCCGGAGGAGGAGTCCGAGGAGGGCGAAGGCCTTCGGAGTGAGGTGGAGCGGCTTTCCGCCGCGGAACAGCCGCCGCCCGTCGCCGTCGTACGTCACGCCGGCGAAACGGAGACGCAACGCCCGGCCTCCGTTCTACGCCGCGAGGATCCGGTAGGTCAGCACCACGGCGCCGACCCGGATCACGTCGCCGTCCTCCAGCACGACACGCCCGTGGACGGGCTCCGCCCCCCGGAACGTCGAGTCGGCGCCGGTCAGGTCCTCGAGCTGGGCCTGGTCGTCTGCGACGACGATCCTCGCGTGCTCGTGCGCGACGGACGGGTGCCCGAGGCGCACCGCCGCCGCCCGCTCGCGCCCGAGGAGGTTCCTTCCCTCGGCCAGCTCGACGCGCTGGAGTCCCCGGAAAAGGACGTGCCGCGGGATCGCCGGCGTCTCGTGGACCTCCCCCTCGAACGCGTACCCGAACCCGTGGACCGTTCTCACCCAGCTCTCGCCGCCGGGACCGGTCCCCAGCGCCTGGCGCCGCTCGCAGACGATCGGCGCGAGATTCGCTCCCGCGGGATCGGCGCCCGCCCGGAGGGCCTCGGCGAGCTCCGTCCTCGGGATCGCCTCGGGACGGCGAGCGAGGAGGAGGACGAGCAGCTGGAAGGCCTTGGGCGAGACATGGATCTTCTCCGCCCCGCGGTGAATCAGCCGCCTGCCCTCGTCAACGCTGAACTCGCCGAATCGCAGCCGCATGTTCTCTCCGTGAGCCCCGCCCATCGGATTTCCTCTTCGTGTCCGGGTTGTCGGCAGGAATTCTAGCTCCGATTCGCTCGCCCCCCCATGCCTCGCGCGATCCGCGGCCCCCCCTCGCGAATCGCGTCCGGCAGCGGGGTGCGCGCCATTCACCGGTTCTCGGCGATCGCCACCAGTTCCTTCGTGACGGCCGTCGCCAGCTTCGCCGGCGGCCTGGGCGAGTAGATGTCGTAGCCGAAGCTGCTGTTGGCGACGAGGAAGGTCCGGAGAGCCGCCGGGACTCCCTCCTCGGTGTGGACGTACATAAGGCGGCTGCGGTCCTTCACCTCGTGCGGCGCCAGGCTGTGGGGCGTCGCGAGGATCGTCGCGAAGACCTTCATGCCGTCGGACGACGTCACCGTGAGGACGCCGTGTCCGGCGACCGCGTGGACGACGCGGACCGTGTACGTGCCGGGCTCGAGGACGAACTTGCCGATCTGCATCTGGTCGGGCACGTAGAAGCCCGCCATGTCGTCTCCCCAGCCGGCGTTCACGACCGGGGCGAAGGCCGCCACGAGGATCACCAGGAAAGCTCCGAGGACGATGCTTCTGACGAAGTTCTTCATTGGGACACCTCCTGTGGGTCGTTCGTTTCTGGTGGACCGGCCGCGGGGTGCGGCCTCTCGTGTCGGCAGGCTCCGGGACCATGAATCGGTGGCGGCTGGCATCGTCGTCTCTTGTCCCGTCCTTCTTCCTCCCCTCGCCGTCCCTTCGCCGGGCCCGTCACCCGGTGCGCGCGATGCACGCCGCACAGGGGATCGCGGACCCGCCGCGAGACCGTTCCCTTTTTCCTGGGTCATGGCTTGTGGTGTGAATGTGGACCCCAATGTGGCGCCGAGGAAAGGGTCCAGAGAGGATCCAACTCATTCCCCATGCGTTCGCAATGATCAGCCGGCCGTGCTCCCCGGCGCCGGCCCGAACGCACGCCTCGCGTCGGCTTCAGCGCCGGAAGGTCGCGCCGTGGAGGTCGTTCCCCCCGAGCGCCCCGGGCGGCCTCAGAAGGCGCTCTCGGTCGAGGTCTCGGGCGAGCCCCTGCGGTAGCAGAGGACGACGGTCCCCAGGCGGATCTCGTCCCCGTCGTTGAGAGGAACCCGCGACGTGACCGGCTCGAGCCCCCGGAACGTGCCGTTCCGGCTCCCGAGGTCCTCGATTTCGGCCGTCGCTCCGCGCACGACGATCTTCGCGTGCTCGCGGGAGACCGACGGGTGGCCGATCCAGACGTCGGCCGTCCGCTCACGGCCGACGACGTTCGACCCTTCCGCGAGACAGATCTCGTGGCTCCCCCAGATGACGACGTGACGGTCCTCGGCCGGCTCCTGCTCCCGCTGCTCTCGCACCGGGGCCTCGAACGCGTAGCCGAAGCCGTGGACGGTCCGGACGAACTCCGGCTCCTTCGCGTGGTCGCCGAGCGCGTTCCGGACCTCGTTGACGAGAGCGGGGAGGTTCGTCTCGGAGACGAACGTGCGCGGCCAGAGGGCCTCCTGGATCTCGACCTTCGACACGGCGTCGGGACGCCGCGTCAGGAGCAGCTCGAGGAGCTGGAACGCCTTCGGAGAGAGATGGACAGTGTCCGGGCCCCGGATCAGGAGGCGACGTCCTCCGTCGAAGGTCACGTCTCCGAAACGCAGTCTCAAGCCAGTTTCCAGCCTTGCACCGGGATCTTACAGGCTTCGGCCGTCTGTCGGACCGAGCCTGCGTTGACCTCGGGGCGACAACGGCCCTAAATTGTCCTCAAAGGTCGATCCGCCACGCCGAGAGCATCGAGCGCTCTTTGTACGG
>CAZNSS010000557.1:0-3146 GCA_964575465.1 uncultured Holophagales bacterium
TCATCTGCAACAACTGCGAGACGCCCTGCTACTCCTTCGAGCTGGACCGGAAGGGGAACGTCGCGAACGCCTTCTGCGCGCTCTGCGGCGCGGACGAGGCGAAGGACTTCCGCCTCCCCGAGGTCGAGGACATCGAGGACCAGGGTTGAACGCGGACGCGTACGAGAACCCGCTCACCGGGCGCTACGCCTCGGTGGAGATGTCGGCGCTCTTCTCGGCGCGCCACAAGTTCGCGACGTGGCGAAGGCTCTGGCTCTGGCTCGCCGAGGCGGAGAAGGAGCTCGGCCTCGCGATCCCCGACGAAGCGGTCGCCTCGCTCCGGGCGCACCTCGTGCCGACCGACGGCGAGCTCGCCGCGGCCGAACGGTACGAGCGCGAGACGAAGCACGACGTCATGGCGCAGATCCACGCCCTCGGCGACGTGGCGCCCGAGGTACGCCCGTTCCTCCACCTCGGGGCGACGTCGGCCTACGTCGGCGACAACGCCGACCTCCTCGCCCTGCGCGACGCGCTCTCCCTGCTCGAGCGCCGCGCCGTCCGCGTCGTCGCGAAGCTCGCCGCCTTCGCCCGCGAGCAGAGGGACGTCGCCTGCGTCGGCTACACCCACTTCCAGGCCGCGCAGCCGACGACGGTCGGCAAGCGCGCCTGCCTCTGGCTCCAGGACCTCGTCCTCGACGTGAGGGAGATCTCCCGGAGGGGCTCCGAGCTCCGGTTCCTCGGCTGCAAGGGAGCGACGGGGACGCAGGCCTCGTTCGTGGCACTCTTCGGGGGCGACGCCGCGAAAGCCGACCTCCTCGACCGGAGCGTCGCGGAGAAGGCGGGTTTCGAGAGACGCCTCCTCGTGTCGGGCCAGACCTACACGCGAAAGCAGGACGCCTTCGTCCTTTCCGCCCTGGCCGGCCTCGCCGCCTCGGCCTCGAAGTTCGCGCACGACCTGAGGCTCCTCCAGCACATGAAGGAGGTCGAGGAGCCGTTCGGGGCGAAGCAGGTCGGCTCGTCGGCGATGCCCTACAAGAGGAACCCGATGAAGTGCGAGCGGATGAACGCCCTCGCGCGGTGGATCCTGACGACGGCCGAGAACGGCAGCTGGACGCACGCGACCCAGTGGCTCGAGCGGACCCTCGACGACTCGGCGAACCGCCGTCTCGCCCTGGCCGAGTCGTTCCTCGCCGCCGACGCCCTCCTCATCCTCTGGGAGGCGGTCGTCACGGGCCTCGTCGTCCACCCGGCGGTCATCCGCCGGAGGCTCGCCGAGGAGCTCCCGTTCCTCGCCACCGAGAACGTCCTGATGGCCGCCGCGAAGAAGGGGGGAGACCGGCAGGGGCTGCACGAGCGGATCCGCCTCCTGACGCAGGCCGCGGGCGACCGGCTGAAGGCCGAGGGGGGCGAGAACGACCTCCTCGGCCGGATCGCGGCCGACCCGGCCTTCCGGCTGACGCGGGAGGAGGTCGCCGCCATCGCCGACCCGCGCGCCTTCGTCGGCCGCGCGCCCGAGCAGGTCGAGGAGTTCCTCGCCGCCGAGGTCGACCCGCTCCTCGAAGGGCACGCGGCGGCCCTCTCCGGCTCGGCCGTCGAGGTGAAGGTCTGAGACGCGGCAGACGCGAGGCCCTCGCCCTCCGGGCGGGACTCCTCCTCCTCGCCGTCGCCCTCGTCCCCGCCTGCACCTCCCGCCCCTCTCCGAGGACGGCTGGCGAGATTCCCGCCGAGGGTGCGGAACGGGGCCTCGCCTCGTGGTACGGCCCCGAGTTCGCGGGCCTTCCGACGGCGAGCGGGGAGACGTTCGACCCGGGGCGGGTTTCCGCCGCCCACCGGACGCTTCCCCTCGGGACGGTGGTGGACGTGACGAACGAGAAGAACGGCAGGACCGTCCGCGTGAAGGTCAACGACCGCGGCCCCTTCGTCGCGGGGCGCATCGTCGACCTCTCGCGCGCCGCCGCCGAGGAGATCGGCGCCGTCGCAGACGGCGTCGTCCCCGTGACGCTCACCGTCGTCTCGCTCGGGTCGGGGCGGCGAACGCCCGCAGGCGGCGACCCGGCGGAGGACAGCCCGCCCGCGACGTCGTGGGCCGTACAGGCCGGGGCCTTCGCGAGCGAGGAGAACGCCGCGAGGCTCCGGGAGAGGCTCTCCGCGAGCTACCCGAACCCGTGGCTCGAGGCGTTCCAGGGGCTGACGCGGGTGAAGTTCGGCCCCTACGACTCCCGCGAGGCGGCCGAGGCCGCCCGGGAGACGCTCGCCGCGCTGGGCCTCGCGGGGATCGTCGTCCCGGCCCGCTGAGGAGGCCCGCACGCGCCCGTTCTGCGAACCGGCTCCTAGAATCTCCCCATGATCCGCGTCTGCCCGAGTTGCCAGCAGAAGAACCGCGTCGCGGCGCGCCACGTCGTCTCCGTCGCCCGCTGCGGAAAGTGCCGCGCCGACCTCTCACCCCCACGGGAGCCGATCGACGCCGACCCGGAGCTCTTCGACGAGGTCGTCGGCTCCTCGCCAGTCCCGGTCCTCGTCGACTTCTGGGCCAGCTGGTGCGCCCCCTGCAGGAGGGCGGCCCCCGAAGTGGCCCGCGCCGCTGCCGAAACGGCCGAAAGGGCCGTCGTCCTGAAGGTCGACACCGAGGCCTGGCCCGAGCTCGCGTCTCGCTACCGCGTCCAGTCGATCCCGAACTTCGTCGTCCTCTCGGGCGGCCGCACCGTCATCCAGCAGCCGGGACTCGTTCCGAGCGCCCAGCTCGTCGCCTGGCTCGTCGGCCCTGCCTGACGGCCCCCTGAGCCCCGCTCCTCACGCGGGAGGCGCCGCGTGCCCCGGGGAGGCTCTTCGCGCCTCCCTGATTCGGTTCAGCGGAGGATCGTCTCCAGCTCGGCGCCCGCCTCGATGTCGAACGGGGCCGCGCCGCGCCGGAAGACGCGCGCTCCCCGCATGCCCTGGAGCCTCGACACGCCGTTCTCGACCCGGAGCCACGCCGACTCTCGGAGGCCCACGACGGGGACCGGGCTCTCCTCGAGGTACTGGAGGAGCCTCTCCTCGCGGGTCTCGCCCTTGTGGGTCGAGGCCGGGTCGGGGTCGAGGTAGTGCGGGTTGATCTGGTACGGCACGAGGGAGAGGGCGAGGAGGTTCGCCGTCGGGACGATCGGCATGTCATTCGTCGTCCGGATCGA
>CAZNSS010000558.1:0-3146 GCA_964575465.1 uncultured Holophagales bacterium
CGCGGCGGCGGCGGCGCGGGTCGGGCTCGGGCGGCCGGAGCGGTTCGCGCTCGGCGCGGCGATCGGGACGCCGGCCGCCGCGATGAGGGCGAGGGCGACCGGGTGGTCTGGGACGCGCACGGCAACGGTCGGAAGGCCTGCCGTCACGGCGTCGGGGACGGTCTTCCTCTTCGGGAGGACGATCGTGAGCGGACCGGGCCAGAAGCGTGCGGCGAGCGCACGGGCTTCCGGGGGCAGCTCCCGTACGAGCCTGCGGAGCATCGCGAGACCCGTGACGTGGACGATGAGGGGGTTGTCGTCGGGGCGTCCCTTCTCCTCGAAGATCCGCCTCACCGCGGCGACGTCGAGCGCGTTCGCCCCGAGACCGTAGACGGTCTCCGTCGGGAAGGCGACGGGCTCCCCCCGGAGGAGGGCGGCGGCGGCACGGCGGAGGCCGGCGGGGGTGGCGGGGAGGAGCACGGCGGGGCGCGAGTCTACGCGGGTTCGGGCAGAATGCCGCAGCGCAGCCGAGCGGCGGCCGCGCGAGGAGACGAGATGACGAGAACGGTGAAATCGCCCGGGCGGGAGATGCGCGACGCGTGGAGCCGCTTTCGCCGCCTCCCCGCCGGGGATCGCCTCTTCAGCTGGGCGCTCGGCCGGATGGTCCCCTACACCGGCTCGATCGGCGCCGTCGTCCGGGAGCTCGCCCCCGGCCACGCCCGCGTCGAGCTCGCGGACCGGCGCAAGGTGAGGAACCACCTCGACTCCGTCCACGCCGTCGCCCTCATGAACCTCGCCGAGATGTCGACGGGGCTCGCGCTCAACACCGGGCTCCCCGACGACGCGCGGGCGATCCTCGTCCGTCTCACGATCGAGTACGTCAAGAAGGCGCGCGGCACGCTCACCTCCGAGTGCTCGATCGAGCCGCCGACGTCGAGCGAGCGGCAGGAGGTCGAGGTCGCTGCGGTGATCCGCGACGCCGCGGGCGAGGTCGTCGCGAAGGCGGCCGCGCGCTGGCTCGTCGGGCCTGCCGGCACGAAGTGAGCGCGAACCGGTTCCTCGCCCACGCCGGCGTCGAGGTCCCGGTCGTCTGCGGCGCGATGTATCCCTGCTCGAACCCCGAGCTCGTCGCGGCCGTCTCCGAGGCGGGCGGCATCGGCATCGTCCAGCCCCTGTCCCTGGTCTACGCGAACGGGCTCGAGTTCCGGAAGGGGCTCGAGAAGATCCGGAGCCTCACGAAGAAGCCGGTCGGCCTGAACGTCCTGACGGAGAAGTCGCTCTCGCGCATCTACCGGAAGCGGATGGAGGGGTACGTCGACGCCGCGCTGGAGCACGGCGTCCGCTTCTTCGTCACCGCCCTCGGCAACCCGGCGTGGGTCGTCGAGAGGGTCCGCCCCGCCGGAGGCGTCGTCTACCACGACGTCGTCGACCGGAGGTGGGCCGAGAAGGCGCTCGAGGGGGGAGTCCACGGCCTTCTCTGCGTCAACGACCGCGCGGGCGGCCACGCCGTGACCCGCTCGCCCGGGCAGCTCGTCGACGACCTCGGGCCGCTCGGCGTGCCGCTCCTCTGCGCCGGGGGCGTCGGGAACCCCGCCGGCTTCGCGCGTGCCCTCGCCCTCGGCTACGAGGGGGTCCAGATGGGGACCCGTTTCATCGCGACGAGGGAGTGCGACTCGCACGACGACTACAAGCGGGCGATCCTCCGCGCGAGGGAGGAGGACATCGTCCTCACCGAGCGGATCACGGGCGTCCCGCTCGCCGTCATCCGAACTCCGTACGTCGAGAGGATCGGGACGAAGGCGGGGCCCTTCGGCCGGCTCCTGCTGAAGGGGCGGACGACGAAGCACTGGATGCGCGCCTGGTACTCGGTCCGCTCGTTCCGGCAGCTGAAGGAGGCGATCCGGAAGGGGAGCTCGACGAAGGACGCCTGGCAGGCCGGGAAGAGCGTCGGCGAGATCGACGAGGTCCTCCCGGTGGCCGAGGTGATGGCGGGCTTCGCGGCGGCGTACCGGGCGTCGGCGGGCGCGGCGCCGGGAGCGCGCTGAGGGCGCGGACGTGCGTCGGAGGCTCCTTTCCCCCGCGCGGTACGACGCCCTCCGGCGTCTCGTCCGCTACGGCCTCGCGGACGCGCGCGGCGCATTCCTCGGGCGCCGCCCCGACCTCGTCCCGCCGCGGCGGCCGATGTTCATGGGGACTCCGGACTACGTCGGCGTCGGCGACGAGTTCCTCGGCCATTTCCGAACCCTCGGGCACCTCGAGCCGTCGCACCGCGTCCTCGACGTCGGCTGCGGCATCGGGAGGATGGCCCGGCCGCTGACCGCCTGCCTCGACGAGCGCGGGAGCTACGACGGCTTCGACGTCGATGCCGCGGGCGTCGCCTGGTGCGTGAAGATCGTCACCGCGCGTTTCCCGCGCTTCCGCTTCCGCCACCGCGACGTGAGGAGCGACCGCTACAACCCGCGGGGCCGCATCCCTCCCGCCGAGCTCCGGTTCCCGTACGGCGACGGCTCCTTCGACCTCGTCTTCCTGACGTCGGTCTTCACGCACATGCTCCCGGACGACGTCGACCGGTACGTCCGCGAGGTCTCCCGCGTCCTCGACCCCGCGGTGCCCGGCGACGCGATCGCGATCCCGGAGGATCGGGCCCTCGCCGCGATCGCCGGGGCCGGGCTCCAGCTCGAGCCGCCGGTGAGGTACGGGCGCTGGACCGGGAGGGGCGAGTTCCTCACGTTCCAGGACGTCGTCGTCGCGCGCAAGGGGCCGGACGGCGGCGCGCCGGCCACGGGATAGACCGGTGACCACCGGCTCGCGGGCCGTGCGCTTCGGCCTCCTCTTCGTCCTCGTCCTCACGGCTGCCCTCGCCGTCGTCGACGCGCGGAGGGACGGCGTCACCGCCGACGAACCGATCCACGTCGCGGCGGGCGTCGCCCAGGAGGGTCGCGATCGCGGGCTCGACGTCAGCGGGGCGGATCTCGGCGAAGGGGACGCGGATCTGGACGCTCGTGAGGGGGCTGCTGATCACGCGCGGACGATAGCACGGTCGCGGGGTCGGCTCGTGGTCCGCGGCCGCCGTCAGGGCTTCATCGTCGGGCGCCCTCTTCCGACGCCTCGCTCCACCGCTGCGCGACGATCACCACCTGACCGAGCGACACGAGCAACAATCTCTC
>CAZNSS010000559.1:0-3143 GCA_964575465.1 uncultured Holophagales bacterium
ACGAGGGGCTCCTCGAGAACGGAGGCGTCCAGTGGATGACGGCCGGGCGCGGCGTGATCCACTCCGAGATCCCGCAGCAGGAGCACGGGGTGATGGAGGGGTTCCAGCTCTGGCTGAACCTCCCCGGCCGCGACAAGATGCAGGCCCCCTGGTACCGCGACTTTGGCGCGCGTGACCTCCCGCGCTTCACCGCGGACGGCGTCACGGCCGTCGTGATCGCGGGGGAGAGCCATGGCGTCGCCGGCGCGGTGACGCGCGAGGCGACGGCCCCCCTCTACCTCGACCTCCACCTCGACGCCGGCGCCCGCTTCGCGCAGCCGCTCCCGCCGGGCCACAACGCGTTCCTCTACACCTACCGCGGCGAGGTGACGGTCGCCGGCAGGGACGCCCCGGCGGGCCGGATGGCGATCCTCGCGAACGACCCGGAGGCCGACGGGGTCGTGATCGAGGCGAAGGAGGCCGCGAAGGCGCTCCTCGTCGCCGGTCGCCCGCTCGCCGAGCCGATCGCGCAGTACGGGCCGTTCGTCATGAACACCGAGGAGGAGATCTACCAGGCGGTGAGCGACTACCGCGACGGCCGCCTCGCCTGAGGCGGAAGGAAGGCGCGACCGAGATGACCGGCCCCGCTCCCGACCACCCCGTCGTCGCGCTCTGCCGCGAGCTCGTCCGGATCCCGAGTCCGTCGGGCGAGGAGGGGCCTCTCGCGGCCTTCGTGGCGGAACGGATGGCAGCGGCCGGCCTGCGAGTCGAGGTCGATCGCTTCGGGAGCGTCCTCGGAATGAAGACGGGGCGGCTCCCGGGGCCGACGCTGCTCCTCGACGCGCACCTCGACACCGTCGCCGCCGCCGACCCGGCCGCGTGGAGCCACGACCCGTTCGGCGGCGAGGTCGAGGCCGGGCGGCTCTTCGGACTCGGCGCGGCGGACACGAAGGGCTCGCTCGCCGCGATGATCGGCGCGGCGGTGGCGCTCGGCGACTTCGCCGGCACCCTCTTCGTCTCCGCGAGCGTCGGCGAGGAGGACCTGACGACGGCCGCGCTCTCCCACGTCCTCGACCGCCACCCTGCGGACCTCGTCGTCGTCGGCGAACCGACGTCGCTGAGGCTCGGTGTCGCGCAGAAGGGGAGGGCCGGGCTCGTCGTGGAGGCGCGGGGCCGCAGCGCGCACAGCTCGAGGCCCGAGCGGGGAGTGAACGCCGTCTACCGGATGATGGAGGCCGTTTCCCGCATCCGCGCGGTCCCTCTCCCGTCGGACCCGGAGCTCGGAAGCGGCGTCTGCGAGCTCATAGAGATCCACTCCGAGCCGGCGCCCTCGACCGGGATGGTCCCGCACCGGTGCACCGCCCGTTTCGCGCTTCGACTTCTCCCTGGCGAGACGGCCGCGCTCGTCGTCGGGCGCGCGGCGCGCGCCCTCGACGGGCTGGACGGGGTCACCGTCCGGCTCGCGGAGACGTCCCGGCGCGGGTACACCGGGGTCGACGTCGCGATGGTGGAGTTCATCGCCGGGTGGAGGAACCGGGACGCCTCGCTCGAGAAACGCCTCCTCGAGGCGCTCGGGACAAGGCCGTTCGCCGCCCCCTACACGACGAACGCGTCGGTTGCGGCAGCGCGGGGAATCCCCGCGTTCCTCCTCGGCCCGGGCTCCATCGACCAGGCGCACGCCGTCGACGAGTGGGTCGCCGTCGACGAGCTCGTCGCGGCGCGCGATTCTTACCTGGCGGCCGCCCGGGCCTTCCTCGCGGACCACGCCGTCCCCGTCGCTTCCGTCATCGACGCGAGGAGGCGGGACATCGGCGGGTTCGCGGTGCGCCGCCTCCTCCCGTACCGGGAGCGCCGGCTCGTCGGGCCGTTCGTCTACTTCGACGAGATGGGGCCGGTGCGCTTCAAAGCGGGTCGCGGGCTCGACGTGCGGCCGCACCCGCACATCGGCCTCGCGACCGTGACCTACCTCCACGACGGGGAGCTCCTCCACCGCGACAGCCTCGGCTCGAGCCAGGTCATTCGTCCGGGCGACGTCAACTGGATGACGGCCGGCCGGGGGATCGTCCACTCGGAGCGGACCCCTCCCGAACGCCGTGCCACGGGCACGAGCCTCCACGGTCTCCAGCTCTGGGTCGCGCTCCCGCGGACCCACGAGGAGACGGAGCCGACGTTCCGCCATCACCCGGGCGGGACCCTTCCCGAGCTCGAGAAAGGAGGCGTCCGGCTTCGGGTCCTCGCCGGCTCGGCGTACGGCGCGACGTCGCCCGTGGACGTCCTCTCCCCGCTCTTCTACGTCGACGTCGCGATGCCGGCCGGCGGCGAGCTGCCGCTTCCGTCGGAGCACGAGGAGCGAGCCCTCTACGTCCTCGACGGCGTGGTCGGCTGGGGCGCCGGGCGCTCGGGGCCGGGCCGCATGGTCGTCTTCGCGCCGGGAGCTGAGGTCGTTCTCCGGGCCGAGTCGCCGACGCGGGCCGTCCTCCTCGGCGGGGCGCCCCTCGAGGGGCCGCGGCACATCTCCTGGAACTTCGTCTCGAGCTCGCGGGAGCGGATCGAGAATGCGAGGCGAGACTGGAAGGAAGGACGGTTCCCGAAGGTGCCCGGCGACGAGACGGAGTTCGTCCCCCTGCCGGGCTGAGACGACCGCGATCGACGGAACGGCCCGCGCGGGTCCACCGCGGGGCCGAACGAAGGTGGAAGTGATGCCCGAACCGAAGATCGCCGCGAAGCAGCCCGTCGTCGTGAAGCTCGAGGCGGGGTAGACCTGCGCGTGGTGCCGGTGCGGCGGCTCGAAGGCCCAGCCGTTCTGCGACGGGAGCCACAAGACTCGCTGACCCGTGCCCTGGGCGGCGTCGCGGGATTCGCCGCGTTGCCCCGGCGAGGTGGATCCCGGGGACGTACGTCCCCTCGGGGCGGCACGAATCGTGCGGAGCATGTCTCCGTGACGCGAAGGGACGCTCCCGGGGCGCTCTCGACCGAGGAAGAGGGGGACGCGCCTTCCCGGGCCCACGATCCGGGAAGGCTCCGGATCACGGTGAGAGGGCGGGAGCCCCCTGGCGTCCGGAGATCGTCTCGCGGAAGCTCCTCGGGGAGCAGCCGGCGAGCGTCCGGAAGAAGCGCGTGAAGTTCGGCGGCTCGCCGAAGCCCAGCTCCCCGGCGATCGCCTT
>CAZNSS010000560.1:0-3140 GCA_964575465.1 uncultured Holophagales bacterium
GCGGACGACGCGCGGCAGGCGCGCGACCTCGCCCGGAGCGCCCTCTCCGCCGCGGACGAGAAGCGCCGGGCCGCTGCCTCGGGAGGGACCGACGAACGCGCCGCCCTCGCCGCCCTGGCCTCCGCCGAGGCTCGGCTCGCCCAGCTCCGAGTCCTCGCCCCCGAGCCCGCGCTCGTCCTCGTCCGCTCCGTCGAGCCGGGCGACGTCGTCTCGCCCGGGAAGGTCCTTCTCACCCTCGCCCTCGACCGGGAGACGCAGCTCATCGCCCAGCCCGACGAGAAGAACCTCCCGTCGCTCCGGGTCGGCCAGAGGGCACGTGCCTCGGCCGACGCCTTCCCCGACCGCTCCTTCGCCGCCGAGGTGATCTCGATCTCCCCCGGCGTCGACCTCGCGCGGGGGACGGTCGACGTGAAGCTCCGCGTCCCCGATCCTCCCTCCGAGCTCCGGACCGACATGACGCTCTCGGTCGAGCTCGAGGTCGGAAAGAGGAGCGGCGTCCTGGTCGTCCCGCTCGAGTCGGTGGGCGACGCCGCTTCCGACCCCTGGGTCCTCGCGATCCGCTCGGGCCGCGCCGTCAGGACGCCGGTCACCCTGGGGGCGCGCGGCGGCGCCGTCGCGGAGGTCGCGAAGGGACTCGCCGAGGGGGACGTCGTCGTGAGGGTCCCGGGGAATGCGAAGGACGGTCAGCGGGTCCGGGCCGTCCTGTCGGCGAGCCGCTGACATGCCGTTCGAGTTCTTCGTCGCCCTCCGCTTCCTGAAGGAGGGGCACACGCAGACGCACCTGATCCTCTCGGGGATCGGAGTGGGAGTCGGCGTGATCGTCTTCCTCTCCGCGCTGATCGGCGGCCTGCAGGAATCGCTCATCGAGCGGACGCTCGGGACCCAGGCGCACGTCGTCGTCCGGGCGCCCGAGGACGTCGTCCGCCCCCTCTCGACGCCCGTCCCGGGCCAGGCCGTCGTCCCGCGCCTCGAGCAGCCCGCCCAGCGCCTCCGTTCGATCGTCGGGTGGCCCCAGACACTCGACCTCCTCAGGGGGCTCCCCCGCGTGACGGCCGCCTCCCCCACCGTCGCCGGCGCCGCCTTCGCGCTGCGCGGCCTCGCGAACCGCTCCGTCGCCCTCCGGGGAATCGAAGCCTCGAGCTTCCGGCAGATCATCGACATGGCGCCGAGGATGACGGCCGGGGAGTTCCGGGTCGACGGCACCAACGCCGTCCTCGGCGTCGAGCTCGCGTCCGACCTCGGCGTCACCGTCGGGGACAAGGTCCGCGTCGAGACCCCCGCCGGCCGGTCCGACGTCTTCCTCGTCGCGGGGATCTTCGACGTCGGGAACAAGGACCTGGACGAGCGGTGGGTCTTCGTCTCGCTCCGCGCGGCCCAGACGCTCCTCGACCTCGCCGGGGGGATCTCCACGATCGAGCTGAAGGTCGACGAGATCTTCTCCGCCGAGACCGTCGCGGAGCAGATCGCGGCCCGCACCGGCCTCCAGGCCGACAGCTGGATGAAGCTGAACCGCCAGCTCCTCGTCGGGCTGCGATCCCAGAGCGCCTCCAGCTGGATGATCCAGTTCTTCGTCGTCGTCGCGGTCGCCCTCGGGATCGCGAGCGTCCTCGTCGTCTCGGTCGTCCAGAAGTCGCGGGAGATCGGGATCCTCAAGGCCATGGGGACGAGGACGAACCAGATCGTCCGGATCTTCCTCGTGCAGGGGGCCGTCCTGGGGCTCACCGGCTCGCTCGTCGGCATCGCCGTCGGCGCCGGCCTTTCGCTCTTCTTCGCGAGCCTCGCGAAGAACCCGGACGGCTCCGCGACCTTCCCCGTGAACCTCTCCGCCGGCCTCTTCCTCGGGGCCACCGCCGTCGCCACCGTCACGGGACTCCTCGCGGCCGTCGCCCCGGCCCGTCGCGCGGCCGCCCTCGACCCGGCCGACGTCATCCGGTATGGCTGAGCCGCTCGTCCGCCTCGAGGGCGTGACGAAGTCCTTCGGCGTCGAGGTCGTCACGGAGGTCCTCCACGGAATCGACCTCGACCTCAACCCCGCCGAGTTCACCGCCCTCGTCGGCCCCTCGGGTTCGGGCAAGAGCACGCTCCTGAACCTCCTCGGTCTCCTCGACCGCCCCACCTCGGGCCGGATCGTCCTCGCGGGGCGCGACACGAGCGGCCTGACGGACGACGAGCGGAGCGCCTTCCGGGGGCGGACCCTCGGGTTCGTCTTCCAGTTCCACCACCTGCTGCCCGAGTTCACCGCCCTCGAGAACGTGATGATGCCGATGCTCGCCGCGCGCGGCCGGGAGGAGAAGGGGATGCGCGAGCGCGCCTCCGGTCTCCTCGCCGAGATCGGCCTCGCCGACCGGGCGAACTACCGGGCGACGAAGCTCTCGGGCGGCCAGCAGCAGCGCGTCGCCGTGGCGCGGGCCCTCGTCCTCGAGCCCCCGCTCGTCCTCGCCGACGAGCCGACCGGGAACCTCGACACCGAGTCGGGGGCCCAGGTCTTCGAGCTCCTCCGCCGCGTCTCGGCCCTCCACCGGACCGCGTTCCTCGTCGTGACCCACGACGAGCGGATCGCCGCCCGGTGCGACCGCGTCCTCACGATGGTCGACGGGCGGATCCGCTCGGACGAGAGGGTCGCAGGCCGCTGAAGAAGGAGGGCCGCCCGGCTCGCGCCGGGCGGCCGCCGCGCCCGCGGAGCGGGATCGGCCTCAGAGGTATCTCAGCTCGATCGCCTTCCGCTCGAGCTCGGCCCGGAAGTCGGGGTGCGCCACGTCGATGAGCGCCTTGGCCCGCTGGCGGATCGTCTTCCCGTAGAGGTTCGCGACGCCGTGCTCGGTGACGACGTAGTGGACGTCGTACCGGGGAGTCACGACGCCGGCGCCCGGCTTGAGCATCGACACGATGCGCGTGAAGCGCGCCCCGTCCTTGCCGTCGCCGCTCGACGGGAGGCCGATGATCGGCTTACCTCCCCGCGAGCGGGCCGCGCCGCGGATGAAGTCGAGCTGGCCGCCGACGCCCGAGTAGAGTCGCGGGCCGATGGAGTCGGCGCAGACCTGGCCCGTCAGGTCGACCTCGATCGCCGAGTTGATCGCGACCATCTTGTCGTTCTGCCGGATGACGTACGGGTCGTTGACGTACTCGGTCGGCCGCATCTC
>CAZNSS010000561.1:0-3132 GCA_964575465.1 uncultured Holophagales bacterium
GGGGCGCGCCGGTCCTCGCCCTGAGCGCCCGGACGGGAGAAGGACTCGGCGAGCTCCCGGCCCTCCTGCTCCCGCGCCGGACCGCCGCGCTCCTCGGCCCCTCCGGCGCCGGGAAGTCGACCCTCGTCAACGCCCTCCTCGGCGAGTGGCGGCAGGCGACGCGCGACGTCCGCGAATCGGACCTCCGCGGCCGTCACGCGACGACACACCGCGAGCTCTTCGTCCTCCCCTCGGGGGCGCTCCTCGTCGACACGCCGGGGCTCCGGGAACTGGCGCTCTGGGAAGGCGCGGAGGCGATCGCCGCGACGTACGACGAGGTCTCGGCCCTCGCCCCTTCGTGCCGGTTCCGGGACTGCCGCCACGAGGCGGAGCCGGGCTGCGCGGTGAGGGAGGCCGCCGACACGGGAGGGATCGACTCGGCGCGCCTCGAGGCGTTCGGAAAGCTCCGGCGGGAGGAGGAGGCGCTCGAGATGCGCCGCTGCCTCGGCGCCGCCCGGGCCGAACGCCTCCGCTGGAAGCGGATCATGGGCGGCGCGAAGGGGCCGGAGAAGGCGCGATGAGCTCGCCGTCGCCGGCGTCGTTCCGGGGAGGGCCGGACGCGACGCGCCCGGCCCTCCCCCGTCCTCAATCCTCGTCTTCCTCGGGGGCGTCCGCCTTCGGAGCCTTCAGGACGAGGCTCGTCTTCGCCTTCTCCCCGCCGACCGCGATCTCCACCGTGTAGCGCCCCGCCGGGAGAAATCGGCCTCGCGTCTTCCGGAGCGGGTCGGCGAGGAGCCCGGCGACCTCGGGGGGCGTCGTCTCCGCGCCGGCCTCGTCCTCCTCGTCGTCGCCCGCCGGCGGGTCGGGCGTTGCCGCGACGTCCGCTCCCGCCGGCTCCGCGCCCTTCCCCGCCTTCCTCTCCTTCTCCTTCGCGGCGGCCTCGGCCGCTTCCTTCCGGAGCGCTTCCTCGTTCGCGTCGGCCCGCGCCGGGTCCGCCGAGAGGTCGTAGTCGACGGCGTTGAAGCCGGCAGCGGAGGGGGTCGTCCACTCCTTCCAGGCGCGACCCCTGCCGTCCTTCACAGTGATCGTCGCCGGCCCCGCGGCCGCGGCGCCGGCCCACCACGAGACCGTCCGCGTCGTCGGGACGCGGAACCAGGCGTAGAACTCGTTCTCGCCGTATCCCCGGCGCCGCTCCCACGTCGCCCCCTTCACCCTGAAGGCGTGGAGCGCCTCCTTCGCCACCTCCGGCGTCAGCTCGCGGAGAGGCGCGGCCTCGGCGACGAACGCGCTCCGGCCGTGCGTGCCGAGGACGACGTCCCCTTCCTTCGGCTGGATCGCCAGGTCGTGCACCGGGACGTGCGGAAGCCCCCCGGCCAGGGCACTCCACGTCGCGCCGCGGTCGAGGGAGACGAAGGCCCCGAGGTCCGTCGCGGCCCAGAGGAGGTGCGCCGCCTTCGGGTCCTCGCGGACGGAGTTCACCGGCTCGGCCGGGAGGCCCGCGGCGATCGAGGCCCACGTCGCGCCGAAGTCGGTCGACTTCCAGACGTACGGGGAGAAGTCGTCGTTCCGGTAGCCGCTCTGGGAGACGTAGACCGTCCCCTCCTCGTGCGCGGAAGCGACGACGCGCGTCACCCAGCGCTCCTTCGCGAGACCCCTCGAAAGGTCCTTCCAGGTCGCGCCTCCGTCGCGCGTCCCCCAGACCCTGCCCTCGTCGGTCCCGGCGTAGAGGAGGCCGAACGTCTTCGGCGACTCGGCGATCGTCGTGATCGTCCCGAACGGCACGTCGCCCGGCTCGCGCGAGGACGTCAGGTCGGGGCTGACGGCCGTCCACGTCTCGCCGCGGTCGAAGGAGCGGTAGAGCTTCTGCGTCCCGAACCAGAGGACGTTCCGCGAGTGGGGCGAGAGGAGGAACGGCGTCACCCAGTTGTAGCGGAGGGCCGGCTCGCCGAGGGCGTGGCGCGGCCGGAAGCGGACCCTCTCGCCCGTCTTCACGTTCACGCGCGTCGCGTGGCCGAACTGCGAGGCGGTGTAGACGACGTTCGGGTCCTTCGGGTCGATCTCGATCCAGGAGCCGTCGCCGCCGTGGATCGACTTCCACGCCTCGCGCGCCGTCTTCCCGGAGACGTACGTCGACGGCCCGCGCATCACGCCGTTGTCCTGCAGGCCGCAGACGACGTTGCAGGGCTCGGCCGAGTCGACGGCGACCGTCGTGACCTGCCCGACGGGGAGGTTGTTCACCTTCGTCCAGGTCGTGCCGCCGTCCCAGGAGAGGTTCAGTCCGCCGTCGTTACCGAGCGCGACGTGACGCGGGTCGTCCGGGGCGAACCAGAGGGCGTGGTGGTCCCCGTGGACGCCGAGCCTGTCGAGGCCGCGCCAGCTCTTCCCGCCGTCGTCCGAGGCGACGAGCGGGACGCCCGCGACGAAGACCCGCTCCGCGTCCTTCGGCGAGACCCAGATCTTCCCGAAGTAGTAGCCGTAGCTGTAGGCGACCTTCTCGAGCGAGACGTCGTGCGCTTTCCGCCACGTCTCACCGGCGTCGTCCGAACGCCAGACCTCCTTGCCGACGATGTCGACCTCGACCATCCGCCGGTCCGCGTCGTCGACGTAGGCGACGACGTCTTCGAGCTGCACCTTCCCCGAGGCGACGTCCTTCTGCAGCGCCTTCGCCTTCAGCTCCTTCGGGAAGTCGTTCGCGCGGAGGAAGCGCTCGACGGCGGCCGTCTCGACCTTCGCGAACTGCCCGGGCGTCAGCGCCTTCAGCCGGCGCGGCGTCAGCTCGCCCGGCGGGGTCTCCTCGTCCCGCTCGCCGGGCCTCCTGGACTGGTTGTCCACGACGGCCCAGACCGCCCCCGGCTTCGCCGGCGTCACGGCGAGGCCGATCCGGCCCACGAAGTCCCCCTGCGGGAACCCGCCGGCGAGGCGGCTCCAGGTCGCCCCGCCGTCCTTCGAGCGGAAGATGCCGCTCCCCGGCCCCGACTCGAGGAAGTTCCACGGCTTGCGGTCGCGCTCCCAGAGCGCCGCGTAGAGGAGTCTCGGGTCCTTCGGGTCCTGCACGACGTCGATCGCGCCCGTCCGACCGGCTCCGCCGAGGACCTTCGTCCAGCTCTTCCCGCCGTCCGTCGTCCGGTAGAGGCCGCGCTCGCCGCCGTCGGT
>CAZNSS010000562.1:0-3126 GCA_964575465.1 uncultured Holophagales bacterium
GGAGGTCGTAGGCGCGGAGCTTGTTGAGGAGGCCGATGCCGCGCCCCTCCTGGAGAAGGTAGACGAGGACGCCCCTTCCCTCGCGCGCGATCATCTCCAGCGCGAGGTTCAGCTGCTCGCCGCAGTCGCAGCGCGCCGAGCCGAAGACGTCCCCCGTGAGGCAGGCGGAGTGGACGCGGACGAGGACAGGGTCGTCCTCCGAGAACTCCCCCATCACGAGGGCGACGTGCTCCTCGTTCGTAAGGTCGGCGCGGTACGCGATGACGCGGAAGTCGCCGCTCTTCGTCGGGAGGCTCGGCGAGGCGACCCGCTGGACGAGCCTCTCGTGGTGCATCCGGTGCCGGATGATGTCGGCCACGGAGACGAGCGGAATGCCGTGCTTCTCGCCGAAGGCGAGGAGGTCGGGGACGCGGGCCATCGCGCCGTCGTCGCGCAGGATCTCGCAGATGACGGCGGCCGGCATCAGCCCGGCGACGCGGGCCAGGTCGATCGACGCCTCGGTGTGTCCGGCGCGCTTCAGGACGCCCCCCTTGCGGGCCCGCAGCGGGAACATGTGCCCGGGCCGGAGAAGGTCGTGAGGCTTCGTCCGCGGGTCGACGATCGTCCGCACGGTCTGCGCGCGGTCGGCGGCGGAGATGCCCGTCGTCGTCTTTCCCCGCGCCTCGACGGAGACGGTGAAGGCGGTGCCGTAGCTCGACGTGTTCTCCTCGACCATCGGGGCGAGGCCGAGCTCGTCGCAGCGCTCCTCCGTGAGGGAGACGCAGACGAGGCCGCGCCCCTCGCGGGCCATGAAGTTGATCGCTTCGGCCGTGACGTGCTCGGCCGCGAGGCAGAGGTCTCCCTCGTTCTCGCGGTCCTGGTCGTCGGCGATGATGACGAAGCGGCCCTGCCGATAGTGCTCGGCTGCCGCCGGGACGGTGACGAAACCCAAGAAGGACCTCCGGGCCGCGGATCCGCGACCCCGCTTCAATTGTAGCGGGACGGCTCCTGCGGCTCCGTTCCTTCTCCCGCACGCGCCCTCCCGGACCGGAACGGGTGGCTCGAGAGGACGGACCTCTTCGACACCTCGCGAATGAGCGTCTTCAGGAAGACCTCGAACTGGTGGGCCGCCGGCAGGAAGGCGCGGGGAGTCCGTTCCCGCGAGAAACCCGTGTGGAACCGGTCGAAGAGCGACCAGTCCTTGAACATGAGGTGCTTCATCGACCCCCGCCGGAAGGCCTCGAGCGAGTCGATCATCGCCTTGAGGGCCTTCTTGTCCGCCCCCCTCGAGAAGGCCTGGACGGCCTGGAGGAGCGTCCAGAGGTCGTCGCGCAGCCGGAGGCTCTGGTCGAGCTTCGTCCGGTACTCGGGGAAGAGCGCCTTCCCGTCGACGTCGGACGAGAAGGTCTCCGCGAGGCCGATGACGCTCTGCTGGAAGAGGTCCTTGAGGATGCCGACCGCGTCCTCCATCCGGGCGTAGACGAGCTTCGGGTCCTTCATCAGGACGACGTCGACGAGCTCGAGCTCCATGACCTTCTTCATCTCCATCTCCAGGGAGAAGACGAGGCGCTCGAGCCCGGCGCCGACGGGCGACTCCTCGGCGAAGCGCGGGAGCAGGCGCCTCCTGACGAACTCCGTCAGGCCGGCCGACTGGGCCTTGATGAGGCTGAAAACGAGGAGCGCGCGCTTGATCGTCGCAGGCGACTCGATCGTCTGGCGGATCCGTTCGGTGTAGCGGAGCCCCTTGAAGAGCTCGACGAAGAGGGCCGCGAGCGCCGACTTCTGGCTCGCGTCGGTCACGGCGGCGAGGACCCGCGCGAGCGACTGCTTCGAGTCGCGGTCGAGGACGGGGCGCAGGTTCTCCCGGAAGAGGACCCCGAGGTTCGGGTCGTTCTTCAGCGTCCCGACGACGATCCGCCCGAGGGAGAGGTACGTCTGGAGAGGGAGGAACGGGGCGCGCGACAGCTCGTCGAGGACCTTCGAGAAGTCGTCGAGCTTCTCGACGACGAGGGCGAGCTCCGTCTCCGCGCTCCCCCGCCGCTGCGAGATCGGGCTTCCCCCACCCCCCTTCGAGACCTGGCTGTCGAGGAAGAGGAGGAAGGAGGCCAGGTCCTCCTTTCCCTCGCCGAGAAGGTGCGTCGTCAGGAGGGCGAGGTGCGAGATGCCCGAGCGAACGACCGCGACCTCCTCCACGAAGTTCTTCAGCGAGGCGTGCGACCGCTCGAACGGCGAGAGCGGGAGGTGGTCGAGGAGGAAGAACCGCTCGACCCCCTTGAGCCACATCTCCATCTCGAACAGGTAGTCGTACTTGACGCGGTTCGAGAAGAGAGCGGACGTCTCGAGCACCGTGAAACGCGGCATGGCTGCCGCGAGTTTACGCCGCGCCCCTCCCCGTTCGGCGCGGAATCTCCGGGGCGCACCCGTCCCGGACGCCGGCTCAGCGCGCCCCTGGCGCGAGTCCGGGCGGGGTCTCCGCCGTTTCCTCGCGGACGCGGACGGAGACGAGCCGGTCGTTCTGCTCGATCCGGTCGACGACCTCCATCCCCGAGGTCACCTCGCCGAAGAGGGTGTATCCGCCGTCGAGGTGTGGCTGGCGCGAGAGCGTCACGAACCACTGCGAGCCGCCCGTGTCGGGGCCCGAGAGGGCCATGCCGAGCCGCCCGCGGACGTAGGGGAGCGGGTTCAGCTCGTCCCGAAGGGCGTAGCCCGGGCCTCCCGTGCCGTCGCCGCGCGGATCCCCCCCCTGGACGACGAAGTCGGGGACGACGCGGTGGATCTTCGTGCCGTCGAAGAAGCCCTTCCGTGCGAGCGCGGCGAAGCTGTCGACGGTCATCGGGGCCTCGCGCGGGAAGAGCTCGACCTCGAAGGAACCTCGCGCCGTCGAGAACGTCGCGAGCACGCGCCGCGTCTCGGCCGTCCGGGCGAGGCGCCGGTAGTCGCTCGACGAGTACCGCGTGGCGGTCGCGCGGAAGGCAAACCGCTCCGGGCTCTCGCCGCACTTCTCGACGAGGAGGCGCCGCGCCCGGGCGCGGACGAGGTCGTCCGCATCGTCCCGTCGCGCCGCGAGAAGGGAGCACCCGCCCTCGGCCAGGGACGCGGCCGCATCGAGCGCCGACGCCACGAGGTCGGGCTCGTGCGAGGCGAGCG
>CAZNSS010000563.1:0-3123 GCA_964575465.1 uncultured Holophagales bacterium
AGCGCCGCCGGGCTCCTCGGTACCGCGGCGACGCTCGGGCTCGTGGCCGGGGCCGGCCTCCTTCTCCGCAGGCTCGGTCCGCGGCGATGAGAGGGCCCGGCGGGAGCCTGGCCGCCCTCCGAGACCTCGACGCCCTCGCCTCGCGCGACGCGCCTGTCGCCCGCCTCGACCCCCGCGCCCCCGTCCTGGCGACGCTCCTTCTCTCCGTCCTCGTCGCCTCGTTTCCGCGGGGCGAGACCGTCGCCCTCCTCCCGTTCCTCGCGTGGCCGGTCGCGCTGGCGAGTCTCGCCGCGGTGCCGCTCCGCCCCTTCCTGCGCGCGCTCCTCGTCCCCCTCCCGTTCGTCCTCCTCGCCGCCCTCCCCGCGCTCTTCGTCGAGCCGGGAGCGGAGGGGCGCGCGATCGCCGTCTCGATCCTCCTCCGCTTCCTCGTCACCGCGGCGTCGGCCCTCCTGCTCGCCGCGCTCTGGGGCCTGCCGGCGCTCGCCTGGGCGATGGAGCGCCTCGGCGCGCCGGCGCTCCTGGTCACGCAGGTCCTCGTCCTCTGGCGCTACCTCTTCGTCCTCGGGGAGGAGACGATGCGGATGGACCAGGCGCGCTCGATGAGGACCTTCGGCCGGCGCGGCCGCGAGCTGTCGCTCGCGGGGCCCTTCCTCGGGACGCTCCTCCTCCGGAGCCACGACCGCGCGGAGAGGATCGACCGCGCGCTCCGCGCCCGGGCCTTCGCGGGGAGTTTCCCCGCTCTGCGCCCGCACCGGTTCGGAGCCGGCTCGGCCGCGTTCCTCTTCCTCTGGGCAGCCGCCTTCGTCCTCTTCCGGGTCGTCAACGTCCCCGAGGCGCTCGGGCGCTTTCTCGCGGGCGGCGCGTGAGCCATCACCTCGTCGAGACCGAGGGCCTTCGCCACGTCTGGCCCGACGGCACCGTCGCCCTCGACGGCGTCACGTTCCGGATCACCCACGGCGAGGCCGTCGGCGTCGTCGGCGCCAACGGCGCCGGCAAGTCGACGCTTCTCCTCCACCTGTCGGGAGCCCTCGTTCCCCGCGAGGGGTGTGTCCGCATCGGCGACGTGCCGGTGACGAAGACGACGCTCGAGACCGTTCGCCGGGCCGTCGGGACGGTCTTCCAGGACCCCGACGACCAGCTCTTCCTCCCCACCGTCCGCGACGACGTCGCATTCGGCCCGCTCAACCTCGGCCTTCCGGCCGCGGACGTCGAGGCGCGCGTGGCCTCCGCGCTCGACGCCGTCGACGCCGGTCCCCTCGCGCCACGCGCCCCGTGGCGCCTCTCGGGGGGCGAGAAGCGGCGCGTCGCCATCGCGACCGTTCTCGCGATGAAGCCCGACGTCCTCGTCCTCGACGAGCCGTCGAGCGGCCTCGACCCCCGCTCGCGCCGCGAGGTCATCGGCCTCCTGAAGGTCTTCCACCACACGCGGATCGTCGCGACACACGACCTGGACCTCGTCCTCGACGTCTGCGAGCGGACGATCGTCCTCGACCGCGGCAGGGTCGCCGCCGACGGCCCGACGCGGGAGCTCCTCGCGGACGAGGAGCTCCTCGCGCGCTGCCGGCTGGAGAGGCCGCTCTCGATGCGGACGTGCCCGCGCTGCGGGGACGCCGCAGGCTGAGGAAGGGGCGCCTCAGCGCCCGAACGCGTCGAACGCCGCCTTCGCGGCCTTTGCGATCGCCGCCTCCCGGGCCTCGGAGCCCTTCGGCGAGCCCTTCACGAGGACGGAGACGACGAGCGTCCCCTTCCGGCCCGGCAGCTCGACGAGGCCGATGTCGTTCGCGCAGCGGCCGATCGTCCCCGTCTTGTCCCAGACGGGCGTCCCCTTCGGGAGGAGCGCGCGGATGCGGCGGTCGCCGGTCCTGTTCCTCCTCATCATCGAGAGGAGCGTCTCCGTCGACGAGGCCGAGAGGAGCTCTCCCTTCCTGAGGGCGACGAGGAGCCGGGCGAGGTCCTCCGGCGAGGCGGCGTTTCTCGGGTCGCTCTCGATCGCGCGCTCCGCCTCCTCGCGCCTGGCCTTCGGCACCCTCGCGACGAGGCCGTCGAGGCAGGCGTGGTCGCACGCGCCGGTGGCGGGGACGGGAGCGACTCCCGATTCGACCGCCGCCATCTCCATCTCGCTCCACGACACGTCGATCTCCGGGAAGCCGTGGGCGGCGAGCCAGGCGTCGACGGCGCGCGGCCCCCCGAGGAGCCGGAGGAGGACGTCGCACGCCGTGTTGTTGCTCTCCGTCATCATCGCGTCGACGAGCTTCGCGAGCGGGACCCGGCCCCCCGGCGGGAACGCGTCGACTTTCGATCCGGTCCGCCGGAGCTCGCCCGGCCTCACCTCGACCTCCTGGTCGAGCTTCAGCGTCCCCGCGTCGACTTCCGACAGCACGACGACGGCGATGGGGAGCTTGTAGACGCTCGCCATCGGGAATCGCCCGCGCGCCCCGAGCCCGGCGGTCCGTCCCGATTCGAGGTGGACGACCTTCACACCGAGCGTGCCTCCCGCGGCGGCCTCGATCGACCGGAGCCTCGCTTCGAGGTCGGGGGACGAGTCCGCGGCGCGGGCCGGCACGGCGAGGAGGGAGAGCGAGAGGACGAGGGCGTTCCGAGAGGCTCGGTTCATCGGTTCATCGGCTCCTGTACGTATCCCGGTGGCCGGTGGTCGTCGATGACCTTCGCGATCGCGAGAATGCCGGCCAGGACGAGGGCGGCGACGAGGGTGAAGCGGACCCACCCGTTCTCGAGGAGCCGCGCGACGGGACGTTCCTCCGTCTCGTAGCGCATCCATGCCGGTTTCTCCCGGGCCGCGGACAGCGGCGGCGCAACGGCGCCGGCGGGGCTCTTGAGGTTCTCCGGCGCCACCGACACCGGCTTGCCGCTCCCCGCCGCCGACACCGTCCCGGTGACGACCGCCGAGAGCGGCGCACCGCAGTAGAGGCAGTCGGAGCGGCCGGGCGACGAGGCGGGCCGGCCGCAGGCCGGACAGACCGCGCGGACCTTCACGGCGAGCATCCTACAATTCCGCGCACCCGAAGAAGCGGAGGCTGCCGATGTCCGTCCCGGGCCGTCCCCCGGAACACGACCCGGCCCGTCCCGGTGGCGCCCCGGCGGCGCGGCCGTGCGCGAGCTGCG
>CAZNSS010000564.1:0-3114 GCA_964575465.1 uncultured Holophagales bacterium
CCAAGTCGACCCCGATCGGCGCCGTCGCCAAGTTCGCCATGGGCGGCAAGGCGTCGGGCAAGAAGGACCTCGCGATGATGGCGATCGCCTACGGCAACGTCTACGTCGCGAAGATCGCCTTCGGGGCGAAGGACGCGCAGACGGTCAAGGCCTTCCAGGAGGCCGAGAGCTACGACGGGCCGTCCCTCCTCATCGCCTACAGCCACTGCATCGCGCACGGCTACGACCTCTCGCTCGGCCTCGAGCAGCAGAAGCTCGCGGCCGACTCGGGCTACTGGCCGCTCTTCCGGTGGGACCCGCGCCGCGTGGCCGAGGGCCAGCCGGGGCTCGTCCTCGACTCCGCCGCGCCGAAGCTCGACGTCGGCCAGTTCATGGCCAACGAGACGCGCTTCCGGATGCTCGACAAGATCAACCCCGAGAGGGCGAAGATGCTCCTCGAGCTCGAGCGGCACGAGGTCGCGACCCGCTGGGCCATCTACGAGAACCTGGCCCGCGGCGTCGACCCGGTCGCCGCGGTCGCCGCGGCCCAGACCACCCCGAAGGCCAACTGAGGACGAGGAGCAGAGAATGGACCTGTCAACCACCTACCTCGGGCTCAAGCTCCCCCACCCGATCATGCCGGGGGCCTCGCCGATGGTCGACAAGATCGACCTCGTCAAGCGGATGGAGGACGCCGGCGCCTCCGCGATCGTCATGCACTCCCTCTTCGAGGAGCAGCTCATGAGGGAGGAGCTGGCGACCTACCACCACGTGGACGTCCACGCCGACTCCTTCGCCGAGGCGATGACGTTCCTGCCGCGCCCCGAGGAGTTCAACCTCGGGCCGGACCAGTACCTCGAGCAGCTCGTGAGGATCAAGCAGTCCGTCGAGCTGCCGGTCATCGCGTCCCTCAACGGCTTCACTTCCGGCGGCTGGATCCGCTACGCGAAGCTGATGCAGGACGCGGGCGCGAACGCCCTCGAGCTGAACGTCTACTACCTCGCCACGAACGCCTCGGAGAGCGGCGACGAGGTGGAGCAGAGGACGATCGACATCCTGAAGGCCGTCAAGCAGGCCGTCTCGATCCCGGTCGCCATCAAGCTCTCCCCCTTCTTCTCCTCCATGGCGAACATGGCCAGGCGCCTCGACGACGCGGGGGCCGACGGCCTCGTCCTCTTCAACCGCTTCTACCAGCCCGACATCGACGTCGAGAGCCTCGAGGTCGAGCCGGTGCTGAAGCTCTCCGATTCGAGCGAGCTGAACCTGAGGCTCCGCTGGCTCGCCGTCGTCTCGGGCCACGTCCGCGCCTCCCTCGCCGTCTCCGGCGGCGTCCACACCCACCTCGACGCCGTCAAGGCGGTCATGACGGGCGCGCACGCCGTCCAGGTCGTCTCCGGCATCCTCCAGCAGGGTCCCGACGTCATCCGCCGCATCCGCGAGGGGCTGACGCAGTGGCTCGAGGAGCACGAGTACGACTCGCTCGAGCAGATGCGCGGTTCGATGAACCTCCTCCGCTGCCCCGACGCCTCGATGTTCGAGCGCGCGAACTACATCCGGATCCTCCAGGGCTACAAGGTCTGAGCCCTGTTTCCCCGGTCCCGGAATCCAAAGGGGGCGGCCTTCGGGCCGCCCCCTTTTCTCTTCATCGCGAGCTTCCGTCCGCGGCGGGGCGCTCTCCGGACGCCGGTCAGCTCTTCGGCCCCGCGTCGCCGGCCTCGGCGGAGCGCACGGCCGCCTTCCCCGCCTTCTTGACCTCGTACAGCACCTGGTCGGCCTGCCGGAGGAGCGATTCGGTGCTCGAGGCCTCGATCGTGGTGACGGAGCCGATGCTCGCCGTGACCGGCCAGCCGGCCCGGATCAGGTCCTGGTGCAGCCGGCCCAGGACCGTCTCCAGGACCACCCGCGCTCCGGGCCTGTCCGTCTCCGGGAAGAGAAGCGTGAACCTGTCCCCTTCGATCCGGGCCGCGAGGTCCGTCGCCCGGATGGCGGATCGCAGCGCCACGGCCACGGTCCGGAGGACCTCGTCCCCGACGGCCTGTCCGAATTCGGCGTTGATGGCCTTGAAGTCGTCGAGGTCCACGTAGGCGAGGGTCAGCGGCCGGCGCCAGCGGCGCGTGCGCGCCACCTCCAGCGTCGCACGTTCCCGGAAGGCGTTTCCGTTCGCGAGCCCGGTCAGGGCGTCGGTCCTCGCGAGCTCCCGCTCCCTCCCGAGCCTCTCGCGGAGCTCGGCCAGGAAAAGCGCCACGACGACGGAAGTGGCCAGGAGCACGCCGGTGTTCCAGGCCTGGACGAGCGCTCCCGCACGGCTCACCTCCGAGAGGGCGTTCGACACCTGCCCGACGGCCGCCGAAAGCGCCGCGAAAGCGAGCCCGGTCCGCCTGCCGAGCCGCCAGGAGACGAATCCCACCGGCACGAAGTAGAGCGGGGCGACCTGGGTCTCGACGCCCGTCGCGAAGTCGAGGGCACCCACGGCGACGATGCCCAGCGCGCCGAGAAGAAGGACGGCGGGTCGCTCAGGGGGCCGGAAGAGCGGCAACGACGGAATTCTACAGTGGGGGCTCCGCTCGCCGGGCCTGCCCGAAGAGCGAAAGAGGGCGGCCGACGGGCCGCCCTCCCCTGTTTCTCGATCCGCGGTCAGCCCTGTGGGGCGGACGGGCGGGCGGCCCGTCGCTCCGCGGCCGCCAGGAGGTCCCGGGCGTGGTCGGCGAACGGCGAGGCCGGAGCACGATCGAGGAGGTAGCGGTAGACCCGAACCGCCTCGAGCGGCTCCTTCGCTTTCTCCAGGTAGTGGTCGGCGACCCTGAGAAGCCCCTTGAACGCCTTCGGGTCCGTCGGCTGATCGTCGAGCGCCTGGGAGAACGTCCAGGCCGCCGCGGCGACGTCGCCGTCCCGGAGGAGCTGGTCGGCGAGGAGGTCGAGGGCGGTCCGATCGAGGCCGAGCTCCGGGAGGTGGTCGAGGTGACGGCGGTAGACCTGCGCCGCGAGCCTCGCCTCCCCCTTCGCCAGGCCGGCCGGGATCAGACTGAGCACGGCCAGGATCTGAAACGTGGGCCGGGTCAGGACGGTGGCGTTTTGCTCGGTGAACCAGGCCACGGCCAGCGCGGCCAGCAGCCCGCCCACCGCGCCGGCCGTGTC
>CAZNSS010000565.1:0-3102 GCA_964575465.1 uncultured Holophagales bacterium
TCCGCGTCATCGTCCCGCCCGAGGGGGAGACCTCCGTCACGACGGACTGCGTGGCCACGAAGACGCTCCCCGGCTGCGGCATCGAGACGACCTGCTCGAACTTCGTCCCGCGCGTCAGCCACTTCGCCACGATCGTCGCCGGCTTGCCGCCGACGTCCTGCGGCCGCTTCGCGCCATCGAGGGTGAGGACCATCGGCTCCCCGACGGCCTTCTCCCCGACGAAACGCGAAATCGTCACCTGGTTGCCGCGGAACGCGACCTTCAGGTCGACTCCCTTCTGTGCCTCCGGGACGTTCTGGGACGACTTCAGGTCGAGCGCCCAGGTCCCCTGCAGCGTCGACTCCTGCGCCGCGAGCGGGCCGGCCGCGGCGAGCAGGAATCCAATAGAGCAGACGAAGACACGCAGAAAGGCCACCCTCATGCCGTCCTCCGGAGCCCCGATCGGGGGGCTCCCCTCCGAACATCCTATTCTGCTCCCGAACCCCTCGGAGGAGGAACGGAAACGGTCCCGTAGAATGCGAAGCTGCATGCGCATCGTCGTGACCGGCGCCGCCGGATTCCTCGGGAGCCACCTCTCCGACCGACTGCTGGCCGAAGGGCACGAGGTGATCGGCGTCGACAACCTCGTCACCGGGCACGTCCGCAACATCGCGCACCTCATGGGGAACCGGTCTTTCCGGTTCCTCCACCACGACGTGACGGAGTACATCTTCCTCGACGGGCCCGTCGACGCCGTCCTCCACTTCGCCTCCCCTGCCTCGCCGATCGACTACCTCCAGATCCCGATCCAGACGCTCAAGGTCGGTGCTCTCGGCACGCACAAGGCGCTCGGCCTCTCCCGGGCCAAGAAGGCCCGGTTCCTCCTCGCCTCCACGTCCGAGGTCTACGGCGACCCGCTCGTCCACCCGCAGCCCGAGAGCTACTGGGGGAACGTGAACCCGGTCGGGCCGCGCGGCTGCTACGACGAGGCGAAGCGCTTCGCCGAAGCGATGACGGTCGCGTACCGAAATTTCCACGGCGTCGAGACCCGCATCGTCCGGATCTTCAACACCTACGGGCCCCGGATGCGGGCGAACGACGGACGCATCGTCCCGTCGCTCCTCAACCAGGCGCTCTCGGGCCAGCCCCTCACGGTCTTCGGGGACGGCTCCCAGACCCGCTCGTTCTGCTACGTCTCCGACCTCGTCGACGGCATCTACCGGCTCCTCCTCTCGGACCAGCCCGGCCCCTGCAACATCGGCAACCCGGCCGAGATGACGGTCATGCAGTTCGCCGAGACGATCCGCCGGCTCACCGGCTCGGCCTCCCCGATCGTCCACGAGCCTCTCCCGGTCGACGACCCGAAGCAGCGCCGCCCCGACATCACGCTCGCGCGGACGCAGCTCGGCTGGGAGCCGAAGGTGGGCCTCGAGGAGGGCCTCGCCTCCACGATCGACTACTTCCGCGCGCTGCGGGCGTGAGGCGGCGGCAGATGGTCTCCGAAACGTACCTTCCGGCCGCCCGTCTCCTCGCCGCCTCGCGCTGGGCCGCCCTGGCCGTCGTCCACGAGGGCGCCCCGGCCGCCGCGATGACCTCCTACGCCCTCGCGCCGGACGGCTCGGCCCTCTATGTCCACCTCTCCCAGATGGCGCTCCACACGCGCGCCCTCCTCGAGGAGCCGCGCGCGGCGTTCGTCGTCTCGAGACCCGACCCCGGCGACGGGGACCCGCAGACCCTTCCACGCCTTTCCCTCTCCGGCGTCGCCCTCGCGCTCGTCCCCGGTACGCCCGAGTACGAGGCGGGCCAGGCGGCGTATGTCGGCCGGTTCCCGGGTGCCGACGAGCGCTTCGCCCTCGCCGACTTCGTCCTCTTCCGCTTCGAGCCGTCCGAGGCCCGCTGGGTCGGCGGCTTCGGACGGGCCCTCCGGATGTCCGGTGCGCAGCTCGCCGAGGCGGTAGCGGAGGCGCGCGAGGGGTAGGGGAATGAACTCGTCACCGGCGTAACCGGCCCTTGCGCGGTGTACGCCGGGAAAGGCGGCACGGGGGTGCTCATGAGCGTCAAGGCGGCTCCGGACCGGACGGAGGAGTTCTCCCTCTTCCTGGGCGGGCCCCTGTACCAGCTCCTCATTCGGACCGGGCTGGTCAGGCCTCCGCTGGACCGGTTGAGATCGCGGCTGCTCGTCATCACCACGGTGGCGTGGGCGCCCCTGCTCGTCCTGACGATTCTCGGCGGGCGCTTCCTCGGCGGCGTGAAGATCCCCTTCCTTCACGACTTCGAGGTCCAGACCCGCCTGCTGGCGTTCATCCCGCTGCTGATCGCCGCGGAGGTCACCATCCACAACCGGACGACGGCCATGATCCGGCAGTTCCGCGAGCGCCGGATCGTCACCGACGCACTCGAGGGCCGGTTCCGGGAGATCAACGAGTCGGCGCTGCGCATCCGGAACTCGATCCCCCTCGAGGTGGGCCTGGCGGTCGCCGTCCTCCTCATCGGGGGTCTGGCCTGGCAGGGACTCGCCGGGCTCCAGTCGGACACGTGGCACGCCACGATGACCGCGGGCGTGAGGACGAGCACCCCCGCCGGCATCTGGTACAAGTTCGTGAGCGTCCCGATCTCCCAGTTCATCATGCTGCGCTGGCTCGTCCGGCTCGTCATCTGGTGGCGGTTCCTCTGGCAGGTCTCGAGGCTCGGGCTGAACCTCGTCCCGACGCATCCCGATCGCTCCTGCGGCCTCGCGTTCCTCGACGGCACCGCCTTCGCGATGGCGCCGTTCCTGCTGGCGCACAGCGCCCTCCTCTCCGGCTACCTCGCGAACCGGATCCTCTGGGAGGGAGCGAAGCTCCCGGACTACTACGTCGAGATCGGGGCCCTGGCCGCCTACCTGTTCGCGATCACCCTGGGGCCGCTCTGCGTCTTCACCCCTTGTCTTCTCCGGGCGAGGCTCGAGGGACTGGCCCGGTACGGGACCTTCGCCAGCGAGTACGTCAACGCCTTCGACCGGAAGTGGATCCGTGGAGAGCGACCGGCCGACGAGCCGCTGGTGGGGACCGGGGACATCCAGTCGCTCGCGGACCTCGGGAACAGCTTCAGCGTCGTGCAGGCGATCATCCCGTTCCCGTTCGG
>CAZNSS010000566.1:0-3102 GCA_964575465.1 uncultured Holophagales bacterium
CTAGGAGATCCGCTCGATCCCGGGCACTCCGTCGAACCCTCCATCGAAGCTCAGGATCCGTTTCACCTGCCGCCGCGCCATGACGGCGACGTGAAGGGCGTCACGGGCCGAAATCCGAACCCGCCCCGCCAGGACCTCCGCGGCCTTCTCGACGTCCGTCCGTTCGACCGGGTAGACCTCGTCGACGACGCCGAGGAGGGCGTCGAGCGCGGGCCGGATCGCCTCGCGCCGTTCGATCGCGACGTAGCGGTGGAGGATCTCCTGCAGGACTTCCGCGCTCGTGACGAGGCGTTCGCCACGCGAGATGACCTCTTCGAGGCGTGTCCGCGCCGCCGCCTTCAACGGGTGGGCGGCGCCGACGAGGTACATCGGGACGTTCGAGTCGACGAAGATCACACGGGGCCCCGGTAGCCCGACTCGATCTCCTCGAGCATCCTCTCGACGTCTGTCACCGGGAAGGCGTGCTCCGACGCCGCGCTCACGACTTCCAGCTTCCGCCGCGCGCCCGTCCCCGGCTCCGAGCGGCGCCCGTCGCGGAGGACTCCCCGGACCCACTCGGAGACCGTCATCCCGCGGCGGCGGGCGGCCCGCCGGATCTCCTTCAGCTCGGACTCGTCGAGGAGGACCTGCAGCCGCGTACTCATGCCATGAGTATAGAGCGCTCCGGGGAGGAGTGCTTCCCTCGGGACGCCCCGCCTCAGGCCCTCCCGGTGACCCGGTAGACCGCGAGGCCGAGGAGCTCCCAGAGGGCCTCGTGCGTCCTCCCGAGCGCCTCGGGGCGCGGGACCCAGTCGAGCGCCTCGCGCCTCCCCGGCGACGGGACGCGGGCGTCGCACGGGGAGGGGATCGCCTCGGCCCCCTCGGCGCGAAACGCGGCGAGGGCGCGCCGCATGTGGAGCGACGAGGTGACGAGGAGGACTCTGCGGATGCCACGGGCGCGGAGGAGCTTCGCCGTCTCGACGGCGTTCTCCGAGGTCGTCCGCGCCTTCTCCTCCAGGACGATCGCCTCGCGCGGGACGCCCCATTCGGCGAGGAGGTCGGCCATCTCGGCCGCCTCGCTCCGCGCCCTCGCCGACCAGGGGACGCGCCCGCCCGTCGGGACGACGAGGGGCGCCTTCCCGGCGCGGAAGAGGCGCGCGGCGTGGAGGACCCGGTCAGAGGCCTCGACGAGCTCGGGGCCGCGCCGCGGCGGGAGGCCCGGCGCGACGGCGCCGCCGAGGACGACGATCGCCCCCGCCTTCGGCGCCTCGGCCGGATCGGACGGCGGGAACTCCCGCTCGAGCCGCGCGACGAGGGCGTCGCTCGCGACGGGGAGCGAGGCCGTGCCGAGGATCGCGACCGCGAGAAGGCCGGAGGCCACGGCCGCTCCCCCGCGGTGTCGCCGCGCGAGGATCAGCGCGGCGAGGCCGAGGAGGAGAGAGAGGTTCAGCGGGAGGAGGAGCGACGCTGCGATCTTCGAGGCGAGGAGCACGCTCGATGATCGCAGGCGGGGGCCGTCAGCGCCCGGAGTTCTCCTTCAGGAAGGCGATCACCTTCGCCGGGTCGTGCCCCTTGCCCGCCTCGAGGACGTCGGTCTCCTGGACCTTCACGGCCTTCCCGCTCCCGTCGAGGACGACGAGGAGAGGGATCCCCTTCTTCGGGTCGGCACCCCAGGTCGCGGCCAGGTCGAGGTTCTTCGTCATCTTCGCGACGTCGACCTTCACCGGGACGTACGACTTCGCGAGGACGGCGGCGACCTTCTCGTCGGTCGTGAAGGTCTTGTCGAGCGCACGGCACCAGCCGCACCAGTTCGCGCCGAGGGTGACGAGGACCCGCTTCTTCTCCTTCTTCGCCTTCGCGACGGCGGCCGCGACGTCGGCCTTCGCGTCGGCCTCCTCGTCGTAGACCTTCGGCGCCGCGGGCTTCGCAGCGGAGCTGCCGGGCGCGGGCGTGGCCGGGGCGGTGCCTTCCTGGAAGCCGAAGCCAGGCCCCGGCTGGTGCGGGGAAGTCGCCGCCGGCGTCGCCTGCGGCTCGGGCGGGCCGCCCGGACCCGGCTGGGCGGAGGCGGGAAGGGCGAGCAGGGCAGCGACGGCGAGGGGCAGGAGGACCTTGTTCATCACGGGAGATTCTACGGAGGCCGGTTGCCGCCCGTTGCGGTGAGCGGCATCACCGACGTGGCCCTCCGACACTTCCGGGTGGAGGCCCCATGCGAACGACCGGACGCTCCCGTGCCCACGGCTCCGCCCTGCCCGCCGCGCGCGCGGCCCTCCTGGCGTCCCTCCTGCTCGGCGCTCTCACCGCGGGGGCCCAGCCCGTCCGGAACGGGCCGCTCCCCTCGCCGCTCTTGCCGGCGGACAACTGGTGGAACGCCGACGTGAGCGCCGCGCCGCGCGACCCGAACGAGGCGGCGATCCTCGCCTTCATCGGCACGAGCAGGGGGCTCCACCCCGATTTCGGGGGCGACGCCTCCGACTCGGGCCCCGACATCTACGGGATGCCCTACCTGGTCGTGCCGGGGAGCCAGCCGCTCGAGCCGGTCGCCTTCGACTACGCCGACGAGAGCGACGACGGCGCCCCCGGGCGTCCCGCGGGCTACCCGATCCCGGCCGAGGCGAAGACGCAGGCGAAGTGGCTCGAGGGGGGGCACCCGGGGAACTCCGGTGAGGGGGGCGACAAGCACCTCCTGATCGTCGACCGCGACAACCGACTCCTCTACGAGACCTGGAACACCCGGTGCGAGCCGCAGGGCTCGGCGTCGTGCAGCTGGCGCGCGGGCTCGGGGGCGATCTTCCCGCTCGATTCGAACCTCCGCCGCCCCGACGGCTGGACGAGCGCCGATGCCGCGGGGCTCGCGATCCTGCCGGGCCTGGTCCGTTACGACGAGGCGAACGGGAGCGAGCCGATCCGCCACGCCTTCCGCTTCACGGTGCGGGCGACGAACGGGTACGTCTTCCCCGCTTCGCACCGCGCCGGGTCGACGGGCGGCGCGCCGCCGATGGGGACGCGCCTTCGGCTGAAAGCCTCGCGCGACCTCTCGGGCTTCCCCGAGGCGGTGCGCCGGATCTTCCAGGCGATGAAGACGTACGGGCTCATCGTGGCCGACAACGGCTCGGACATGTACGT
>CAZNSS010000567.1:0-3093 GCA_964575465.1 uncultured Holophagales bacterium
GGCCGCCGTCGCGCCGGCGTCCCACTCCTTCGCCGGCCGCGACGAGAAAGGCTGGAGGAGGGCGAAGGGGCGGGCGGGCCTCGCGGCGAGCCACGCGTCCACCTCCGGGGCCGGCCGTGCGACGAGGTGGGCCACGTCGGGCGTCCGCGGGAATCCGGCTCTGCCGAGGACGAGCCCGGCGAGGGCGAGCCCGCGGTCGACGACGTGGGCCGACTGCGGGACGTCGACCCGCTCGTCGGTGAAGAGCGCATTCAGCCCCTCCGTCGCGGAACGGAAGCCGAAGCCGACCTTGCGGGTCCCGTGCGCGGCGAAGGTGACCCAGGCGGACTTGCAGAGCCCCTGGGCGTCGACGACGACTCCGGGCTCGAAGGCGCGCAGCGCCGCGAGGAAGGCGTGAAGCTCGCGGCGCGTCTCGCCCGAGAAGGGGCTCTTCCTCCACGCTCGCGTCGTCGCGACGAGGACCTCGTCGACGTAGGGGGCGCCCGAGACGAGCTCCGCGAGGGGTCCCTCCACCGCCCACGCGAGCCGGTCCGTCGCGCCCCGGAGCGCCCGCGCGAGCGGGAGCGTGAAGACGACGTCGCCGAAGGAGGAGAGCCGCACGAGGAGAATCTTCATCCGCGTTTCGCTATTCTCACCTCATGGTGCTCGACGCGCCGGTCCTCGTGCTGAACCGGTCGTTCGCCGCGCTCGCGCTGACGGACGCCCGGCGGGGCTTCACCCTCTTCTACAAGGGGCACGTGAAGGCCGTCCTCCCCGACTTCACGACGTACGCGTGGGAGGAGTGGTGTGACATCCCGATCCAGCCGGGAGAGGTCGACGTCGTGAGGACGCCGACGAGCGTCCTCAAGGTGCCGCGCGTCATCCAGCTGCTCTCCTGCGACCGGCCGCCCCGCTACGACGTGAAGTTCTCCCGCCACAACATCTACATGCGGGACGGCACGCGGTGCCAGTACTGCGGGAAGAGGTTCCAGACGTCCGAGCTGTCGCTCGACCACGTCGTCCCGCTCTCCCGCGGCGGCGTCTCCTCCTGGGAGAACGTCGTCTGCGCGTGCCTGCGGTGCAACGTGAGGAAGGGCAACCGCCTCCCCGACGAGGCCGGGATGGCTCTTCGCCGGCTCCCCGGAAAGCCGAAGGCCTCGCCCCTCGGTCTCCTCTCGGCGACCCGAATCCACCCCGCCTGGCGGAACTTCCTCGACGTCGCCTACTGGACCGTCGAGCTCGGCTAGCCGTTTCCTCGCGCGCGTGCCGCGGCATTCGGGGCATACCGGGTGCACGGAATGGTGTGACCCCGGCCGGTTCCGGATCCCGTTTCTTCTCCGTCCTGCCAGGGCAAACGATTGTGGTGCTTCGGTTTGCGCGACAGGCGGAGCGCGGGGCGCGCGGTGGCAGGGATGTTGAAGTCAATCCGGTGGCCGGCGCGCGCCGCAAGGGGCGCCCGGGCCGCGGAGGGAAGAGGAAACAGAAGAGAGCAGCCGACACGCCCGAGCTTCAGGAACCCCGGTCCATGCGGCCGGGGTTCTTCAATTTCGGGCGAGGGTCAGAGGCGCCAGCGGTCGTGGAGCCAGAGCCACTGCCCGGGAGCCTGCCGCACCTGGCTCTCGACGAGGGCGGTGAGCCGCGCGGTGAGCGGCTCCGGCTCGCGCTCCTCCGGCGGCAGGGTCGCCGCGTCGAACGGCTCCGAGAAGACGTACCGGTAGCGCCCGGGCCCGGTCCTGAGGCAGACGGCGGGAAGGACGAGCGCCCCGGTCTTCGCGACGAGCCTCGCGACGGAGGAGGTCGTCGCCGCCGGCCGGCCGAAGAAGGGGACGACGATCGCGTCGGGAGGCCGGGCCCGCTGGTCGGCGAGGATGCCGACGAGGCCCCCCGAGCGGAGAGTCTTCAGGAGGACCCTCGCCGCATCCCGCTTGCTCACGACCCGGCAGCCCGTCTTCTCGCGCATCGCGGTGAGGCGCGCGTCGAGGAGGGGGTTGTCGAGGGGCCGCGCGACGACGGTCACGGGAATGCCGTGCGCGCCGGTGACGATCGAGGCCCACTCCCAGTTTCCGAGGTGCGGCGTCGCGAAGAAGACGCCGCGGCCCGAGGCGACCGCGGCGCGGGCATGCTCGATGCCGAGGACCTCGACGCGGGCGAGGAGCTTCTCGACCGGCTCCGTCTCGGAGCGGAGGAGGTCCGCGGCGAGGCCGCCGAAATGGGCGAAGACCTCCCGCGCGAGGGCGTCGATCTCGGCGGGCGCCCTCTCCGGGAACGCGAGGGCGAGGTTCCCGCCGACGAGCCGGCGACGGCGCGCGTCGAGACGGCGGTAGAGGAGGCCCGCCCCCCGGCCGAGGCCGTCCGCGAGGCGGACGGGAAGAGCGCGAAAGAAGGTCCTCAGGACGAGGTAGGCCGCGAGCTCGAGCCGGTTGCGCAGAGGGCTTCTCTTCCACGCCACTACGAGGGCCTCCTCGAGAGGAGCGACAGGACCTCGGAGACGAAGGACGACTCCACGACGCGGGCCTCGACCGCGACGCGGAAGACCGGCGCGCGGAGCCCGTCGAGCTTCACGGCGTCCTTCTCGGTCGTCACGACGGCCGTCGCGCCCGTCTCCTCCAGGGCCCGCTCGATCCGGCCGACCGTGACGGGGCCGTAGGGCTCGTGGTCGCGAAACGCGAGGAACTCGGAGGGGACGATCCCGAGCGCCGCCAGGGTCGCCCGGAACGCGTCGGGGCGCGCGATTCCGGCGACGGCCACCGTCGTCCCGGCGGGGAGGTCCACGGGGTCGACGCTCCGCCCCTCGCCGTCGCGGACGCCGATGACCTCGGTCCGCGCGTGGTAGACCGGGACACCCGGCGCGAAGCGGCGGGCGAGCTCGAGGGCGAGGGCGGGGTCGGCCTGATCGGTCTTCGTCACGACGATCAGGTCCGCGCGGGCCAGCGCAGCGAGCGGTTCGCGCAGGAGCCCGGCGGGGAGGAGGGCGCCCCCGGCATCGGGGGCCGTGGCGTCGAGGAGGACGACGTCGACGTCCCGGGCGAGGCCGACGTGCGAGAAGCCGTCGTCGAGCAGGTCGAGGTCGACCGGCGCCTCGAGCGTCTCGGCGCGGGCCGCCGCCGCCCAGCG
>CAZNSS010000568.1:0-3090 GCA_964575465.1 uncultured Holophagales bacterium
CGGCGACCCGAGGAGGGGGAGGCGTGACCGCGTGGCTCGGCGGGCCGCGAGCGCGCCGAGGGTGATGCCGAGGAGCCACGCGGAGAGCCCGGTAGCGATCGCCGCCTCGTCTCCCGCGGCGGAGACGAGGAGCTCGCGCAGGAGGAGGACCTGGGCGGCCGTGGCCGCGAAACCGGCGGCGGCGAAGGCCGGGAGAAGCCGCGGAGGGGAGGCGGGTCCGGGCACGGCCGTCGCGGCGGGTCAGGTCTCCCCGCGCGCCTCCGCCCTCTCGATGAGCCGCTCGAGGTAGATCGACCGGACCTGCTCCGTCGCGAGGGCGCGCTTCACGGGCGGGAGCCGGAGGATCGCGCCGAGGACGGCCGCGAGGGCGCGGTGGCTCGCGAGGGTGCGGTCGTCGAAGACGAGGTCGGCGAGGTTCCCGCGCTCGAGGGCCATCAGGACGCAGCGGTGGACGGTGTCGCGCGGCGGGATCACCCTCTCCGCCCGCCTCGCGAGCTTCAGCCCGCCGCGCGTGCAGGCCGGGACGCAGACGCCGCATCCGAGGCAGGCCGCCTCCTCGAGCCGCGCGACGCGGCGCTTCGGGACGCGCGGATCGCCCGCGGGGACGGTCGTCATCGCCTCGACGGGACAGGCCTCGGCGCAGGCGCCGCAGCCGGTGCAGAGCGAGGCGTCCACCTCGGGGAGGAAGCCGGTCGTGTGGACGGGCCGGAGCGAGCCGAACCGGCGGTGGGCGAGGAGCGCCTCGCAGCAGCAGCCGCAGCAGTTGCAGACGAAGGCGACGCGCTCCCGCACGTTCTCGCCGAACTGGACGAGGCCGCGGCCGCGAGCCTCGGCGAGGAGGTCGAGCGCCTCGGAGGAGCCGATGCGCCGGGCGAAGCCGTGCCGGGAGAGGGAGTCGGCCGTCGTCCCGAACGAGAGGCAGATGTCGAGCGGGGCGGCGCAGGCGCGGCCGACGTGCTGCATCTTGTGCCGGCAGTAGCAGAGGCCGACGGCGGCGTGCGCCGCGGTCCGGGCCACCTCGCTCGCCCGCTCCCAGTCGAGGACGTGCAGGGTCTCGTCGGCGGGGAGGGCGTCCTCGTTCACGAAGATCCGCCCGAGCTGCGTCTTCCCCCGGCCGAAGAGCTCGCGGACGAAGTCCTCCTCGACGTTCAGGTACTCGTAGAAGAGCTCGGCGAGGGCCTTCTGGTCGACGTCCCCGCGGACCCGCATCATCGAGAACTCGAAGAAGCCGGCCATCGGCGGCGGGAGGACCCACGTCGCCTCGCCGTTCCTCCTCGCGTCGATGAGGAGGGCCCGCGAGGAGAGCGCCTCGAGCGTCTTCTCCGTCTCGGCGGGGGTCGTCTTCCAGGCGCGCGCGGCGGTCTCGAGGGTGAAGGGGCGGATCGGGAGGAGCGCGACGAGCCCCGCCTCGCGCTCGCTGAAGAGGAGGGCGAGGATCCGGTAGAGGAGGTCGGCCGGGGGGGCGCCCTGCGGAAAGCGGTTCAGCCGCTCGACGAGGTGCTGGTACCCGGAGCGCGACGTGGCGTGGGCCACGCCCCATTCTCCTCCCGGCGCCCCGGTCGGGGGAGCTCTCAGGCGCGCCGGAGCGGGGAGTCCTGGCGCGTGAGGCCGTAGCGGGTGGCGAGAGCGCGGGCCTCGGAGAGCTCTGCGGGCGTCGGCATCCGGTCGAGAGGGGGGAAGTCGCGGGCCTTCCAGGCGGGGTGGTACTGCCCCATCACGTTCAGCCAGGTGTTCGTCGAGACCTCCCGCGCGAGGAAGCGGAAGACCTCCTCCGACCCCGCGAGCCCCCCGGGAAGGACGAGGTGCCTCACGAGGAGGCCGCGGACGGCGACGCCTTCCCCGTCGAGGACGAGGTCGCCGACCTGCCGGTGCATCTCCTTCACGGCCGCCTGGTTCAGCGCGGGGTAGTCCGGCACGTGGGAGAGGCGCAGGGCCGTCCGGGCGTCGCCGTACTTCATGTCCGGCATGTAGACGTCGACGACGCCGTCGAGGAGCGCCAGGGCCTCCGGGGAGTCGTACCCGCCGCTGTTCCAGACGATCGGGAGCGTGAGACCCGAGTCCGCGGCGAGCCGGAGGCCCTCGAGGACCTGCGGGAGGACGTGGGTCGGCGAGACGAGGTTGAGGTTGTGGCACCCCTCCTCGTGGAGCGCCAGGAAGATCGCGGCGAGCGCCGTCGGCGTCGCCTCGCGCCCCTCGCCCACGTGGGAAAGGTCGAAGTTCTGGCAGAACGCGCAGGCGAGGTTGCAGTACGCGAAGAAGACCGTCCCGGAGCCGCGGCTCCCGCTGATCGGCCCCTCCTCCCCGTGGTGCGGGCCCCAGCTCGCGACGACCGCCTTCTCGCCCGTGCCGCAGGAGCCCCGGAGCGGGCCCCAGGTCCGGTCGATCCGGCAGCGTCGGCCGCAGAGGTCGCAGGCGTGGAGGTGCTCGCGCGCGGCGGCGGCGCGCAGCGCGAGCTCCCCGCTCTCGAGGAGGGGAACGTACGCCGGCAACGGTCTCACGACGCCCCGACGGAGGGGCCGCGGTGAACCGTCTCGGCCGACACGGCCGGAACGTCAGGCCGGAAAGAAAAAGAGCCGCCCTTCAGGGCGGCTGGGAGGAGAGGCTGGAGTGTGCGCTGTCCTTCCTGATGCAGGACGCGTGCCAGCCGATTCGGTGCCATTTCGACCTGTTTCGCGGGCGGGACCTCTTCGCGGGCCCCTCCGCCGGGGTGCCCGGACGGCACCCGGGTGATCCGGCTCACGCTTCCACGACGACGTCGTACCCCTCGTGGTGGAGGTGCTCGTCGACCTGGACGTGGATCGGCATCCCGATGTGCTCCTGGAGCTCCTCGACGAGACGCCGCTCGTCGGAAGAGAGGGCCCGCGAGATCTCGGGGTGGACCCGGAGGAAGAGCGCGTGGCCCTCGCCGGAGGCGGTCCGCTTCAGGATCTCGCGGCGGATCTCGAGGAGGATCGTCGGGACGCTCTTGATCCGGCCCGAGCCCGAGCAGTACGGGCAGGGCATCGTGAGGGCCCGCTCGAGGCTCTGCCGCTGCCTCTTCCGGGTGATCTCGACGAGGCCGAACTCGGAGACGGGGAGCATCCGGTTCTT
>CAZNSS010000569.1:0-3087 GCA_964575465.1 uncultured Holophagales bacterium
GTCCGCGCCCTCCCGACGCCGTCGGCCGCCGTCACCGACGCCGCGTCGCTCGGCGGCAGCGTCTCCGTCGCCCTCCGGGCCGTCCGGCCCGCTCCCCTCGCGTCACGCGTCGAGATCCCGGCGAACGGGTTCGAGTCCGCGGCCCTGGAACCGAAGCCGGAACGCCCCGCCGACTCGAAGCCGCCCGCACGGCGCAACGGCACGCACACCGTCCGGAAGGGAGAGACCCTGTTCCGGATCGCGAACCGGTACGGCGTGAGCGTCGACGACCTCCGTCGGGCGAACCGGATGGGCCGGAACGCCTCGATCCTGGCCGGACAGCGCCTCGCCGTTCCTGACGCCGAAAGCCGCTGAGCGGGCGCGGATGACCGTCGCGAGGGCCTGGAGCGCCGCCCTCGCCGGGCTCGACGCCCGGCCCGTCGTCGTCGAGGCGGCGCTCGGCGCCGGGCTTCCCGGCCTCACCGTCGTCGGCCTGCCGGACGCCGCCGTCCGTGAAAGCCGGGAACGGATCCGCTCGGCTCTCCGCCAGATCGGCCTCCCTCTCCCGGGCCGGAACCTCGTGGTGAACCTCGCACCCGCCGACCTGCCGAAGAGCGGCACGGGATTCGACCTCGCCGTGGCGATGGCGATCCTGGCAGCGAACGGCGACGTCCCCGCGGAAGGGCTCGCCGGGCTGACCCTCGTCGGAGAGCTGGCCCTCGACGGCGAGGTCCGTCCCGTCCCGGGCGTCCTGTCGATCGCCGAGGCGGCCCGGGCGGAGGGACGCTCCCGGCTCGTCGTCGCCCCGGAGAACGCGGCGGAAGCCGCCGCGATCCCGGGCGTCGAGGTGCTCCCGGCGCCCCATCTCGGGGCCGTCGTGGCGCACGTTGCCGGCAAGGAGCTCCTCTCGCCCTGGGTCGCGCCTCCGGCCACGGAGACCGCGGCCGCGGACGAGCCGGACCTCGTCGACGTGCGGGGACAGGCCCTCGCCCGGCGCGCGCTGGAGATCGCTGCCGCCGGCGGTCACAACCTCCTCTTCACGGGGCCACCGGGCTCCGGCAAGACGATGCTCGCCCGGCGTCTCCCCGGGGTCCTTCCTCCCCTCTCTCCGGAGGAGGCCCTGGAGACGACCCGGATCTGGAGCGCCGCCGGAAGGCTGCCGTCGCGCTCGGGCCTGATGCGGGTCCGCCCGTTCCGCTCCCCGCATCACGGAGCCTCGGCGGCCGCCCTCTCGGGCGGCGGTGCCGACCCTCGACCGGGGGAGCTCTCTCTCGCCCACCACGGGGTCCTCTTCCTCGACGAGCTCCCCGAGTTCCGTCGCGACGCGCTCGAGGCGCTGCGCGAGCCGCTCGAGGAGGGAATCGTGCGCGTGACACGGGCCTCCGGAAGCCGCTCCTTCCCCGCCCGCTTCCTCCTCGTCGCCGCGATGAACCCCTGCCCCTGCGGGTTCCGGGGAGACCTGCGTCGGGCGTGCAGCTGTTCCGAGCACGACGTGGCGCGCTACCGGAGGAAGGTGTCGGGCCCGCTCCTCGACCGGATCGACCTCCACGTGGAGGTCCCGGCGCTCCTGGCGAGCGACCTCGCCCTTCCGTTCGAGCCCGAGCCGTCGGCCCGGGTGAGGGAGCGCGTCGTCGCGGCGAGGGTCCGCCAGGCGTCGCGGACGGGCGACGGCCGGCTCACGAACGCAGCCCTCTCTCCCGCGCGGCTGAAAGGGTCGGCGGCCCTCCACCCGGAGGCTGCGAAGCTCCTCTCGCGTGCGATGGACCGGCTCGCGCTGTCGGCCCGGGCCCACCAGCGCGTCGTTCGCGTGGCGCGGACGATCGCGGACCTGGAAGGAGCGCCCGGGACCGGCCCGGCCCACGTCGCCGAGGCCCTGCGTTACCGCCCTCAAGCCCACCCGACGGGCCCCTGAAAACGCGTAAGCCACACTCTTCGAGTTCTTTACACGCATCGAATCTTTCGCTTGACGGGAGGCGGAGCGTCTATAGACTTCCGTGCGTCTCGTCACAGGAACGGGGGGCCTTTGGGGCCCCGGGGCGCCCGGAGAGACCGTTGACGCGAAAGCAGCACACGATCATCGTCGTCCCGCATGCGCGCGCGCGATTTCGCCAGTTCCAGGTGACGTCCCGCCTGCTCTGGAGCGTCGCGGTCGCGGTCTCCCTCGGCCTCCTCCTCGGTGTCGTCTTCGGGGTCCTCTGGATCCAGTCGATCCGCAAGAACCGCGAGGTCTCGACCCTCGTGGCGGAGAATCAGGATCTCCGCGGGCGGACCAAGGTCCTGAACTCGAAGCTGGAATCACTCGAGAAGCTCCTCGCCGAGTTCGAGGAGCGAACCCGCCGCCTCTCCATCGTGGCGGGTCTCTCGGGCGTGCACGACCCCGGCACGGGCGGCGTCGGCGGCCTCACGGCCCTTCCGGCCGACGACGCCAGCCACACCGAGGCCGTCCTCGAGGAGACCTCCCGGCGGGGCCTCCTCCTCTCCAGCCGCCTCGGCGCGGTCGAGGAGAAGCTCTCGTTCCAGGCCGACCAGCTCGCCCTCACGCCCACCCTCGCGCCGACCGTCGGGGTCCTGACCGCCGGCTTCGGACTCCGGAGCGACCCCTTCACGGGGAGGCAGGAATTCCACCCCGGGATCGACATCTCCTCCCCGACCGGTGGACGGATCGTCGCCCCCGCGAGCGGAACCGTCGTCCGAATCGGCTGGGAGAACGGCTACGGCCGGGTCGTCGAGATCGCCCACGGCTTCGGAATCCGGACTCTCTACGCCCACCTCGAGACGACGCGGGTCACCGAGGGCCAGCGCGTCCGCCGCGGAGAGCTCGTCGGCCTCATCGGGTCGACCGGCCGCTCGACCGGCCCGCACCTCCACTACGAGGTCCAGGTCGGCGGCAAGCCGGTCAACCCGCTCGACTACGTCCTGAACGCCTTCTGACGGGGTCCTCGGAGCGCCGGGCGGGTCTGCACCGCTCTGCTAGGATCTCTGGTTCGCGCCCCCGCCGGGCGCCCATGGACGAAAGATGATCATCGACAAGGCACTCTCCAAGATCTTCGGGACGAAGCACGACCGCGACATGAAGGCGCTCACGCCTCTCGTCGAGGAGGTCGGACG
>CAZNSS010000570.1:0-3084 GCA_964575465.1 uncultured Holophagales bacterium
CGAGATCTACACGGCCGACCTCCGGATGGCGGGCTTCCTCCCGCGCCTCGGCAGGGCCCCGGGCGCGGCACGGTTCTTCCTGGCGTCGCTGACGTACGGCACGAAGGGCTACCCGTGGGTCGAGGAGGGGTACCGCCAGAGGCGGCTCGGCTTCGAGATCGCGCTCGACACCTACGAGATCGGCCTCGCTCTCGGCATCCGCCCCGACTCATGGTGGGGCGGCCCGACCCTCGCGTTCCTGCGCTACTTCCGCCTGCCGTTCACGGGGATCGGTTTCCAGTACGAGCTGAACTCCCGGAAGTTCATGGGGCCGAACTCGTTCTACTCGTACGACCGCTGACGCCGGAATGCCGGGGCCTCAGAAGGGGCCGGCGAGGACCCGGAAGGTCGCGGCCTTCCGCATCGACTCCTCGAATCGGCGGACGAGCGCCACGACGATCCCCCCGAGGAGGGGAGCCCCTTCCGGGGTCCCCTCGGCGACGAGCCGCCGGAAGACCTCGCGCGGGAGCGCGAAGACGCTGACGGGACCGTCCTGCGCGACGACGTCGGCCGACCTCGGGGCGTCGTCCACGAGCGCCATCTCCCCGACGACCTCGCCCGGCCCGAGGAAGGCGAGAGCCTCCTCTCCGACGCCGGGGATCCGCATCGAGACGCGCAGCCGCCCCTCGGCGACGACGTAGGCCTCGACGCCGGCATCTCCGGCGGAGAGGAGCCGGCTGCCGGACGAGAGTCGCCGCTCGGTGAGACCCAGGTCGGGGAGGCTCGTGGGGTCGAGCCCGGCGGCGTCGAAGAGCTCGTGGACCCGCCTCGGGTCGGCCGGGGACGCCGCGGGCAGCGCGGCCGCGGCCGGCACCGGCCTCGGCTTCCAGGTCGGATCGGGGACGATGTCGTCGAAGAAGCGGGCGAGCGAGGCGTTGACCTCCCGGAGTGCCGTCGTCACGCTCGCGAGGGCGAGCCTCCGGAACGCCGCGCCCGCGGGCGACGGGTCGAAGAGGTGCTGGCGGGCTTCCATCCCCGAGTAGACGTACATCCCGGAGCCCGGCAGGGGGTCGTAGCGGCAGAGGTCGAAGGCGCCTGTGAGAGCTCCGTGCAGCGAGAGGAACGACGGCGCGCGGACCGCCCCGACGGGGTGGGGGCCGAGGGGCGTGAGGACGTTCGCGACGACCTCGCCCGCGGCGAGCAGGTAGACGTCGTCGGACCCATCCGTCACCGGCGCGTCCGCGTCGACGGGAACCAGGAGGCGACCCTCGGAGAGGAGAGCCACGTCGCGGGCCAGGTTGTCGCTCATTTCCGTGCCGGGGAGTCTATCGATCTTTCGTCTCGCTCGCCCCCGCCCGGTTCGGCGGCCCCTCCTGCGGTTGACGGCCTCCTTTCCGGGCCGTATCGTGCCCGGCCGGGCCTATGAACGCTCCCGAAACCTCCTCCCTCAAGCGCACCCCCCTCTTCGACTGTCACAAGGCGCTCAACGGCAAGCTCGTCCCCTTCGGGGGATGGGAGATGCCCGTCCAGTACTCCGGCCTCGTCGACGAGCACGTCGCCGTGAGGACGAAGGCGGGCCTCTTCGACGTCTCGCACATGGGCGAGATCCGCGTCCGCGGGCCGAAGGCCTTCGAGGTCGTCCAGAAGATCACCTGCAACGACGTCGCCGCGCTCGTCGACGGCCGCGTCCAGTACTCGGCCTTCCTGACGGAGAAGGGAACGTTCGTCGACGACCTCCTGACCTACAGGATCGCCGCGGACGACTACCTCCTCGTCGTGAACGCCTCGAACACCCCGAAGGACGTCGCCTGGGCGAAGTCGTTCGCGGCGGAGGGCGCCACGATCGAGGACGAGTCCCCCGGGTGGGGCCAGATCGCGATCCAGGGCCCCCTCGCGCAGGAGATCCTCCAGCCCTTCGTGAAGGCCGACCTCGCGAAGGTCGCCTACTACTGGTTCACGCAGGCGGAGGTCCTCGGCACCCGCTGCATCGTCTCGCGCACCGGCTACACGGGCGAGGACGGCTTCGAGGTCTACGGGCCGGCCGAGGCCGCCCCGAAGGTCTGGGACGCCCTGATCGAGGCGGGCCGGCCGAAGGGGCTCGTCCCCGCCGGGCTCGGTGCGCGCGACACGCTCCGCCTCGAGGCGAAGCTCTCCCTCTACGGAAACGAGCTCGACGACACGATCACCCCCTGGGAGGCCGACCTCGGCTGGATCGTGAAGATGAAGAAAGGCGACTTCGTCGGCCGCGACGCGCTCGCGAAGCAGAAGGAGGCGGGCCTGACGAGGAAGCTCGCCGGCTTCTTCGTCGAGGGGCGCGGCATCGCGCGGCACGGGTACCCGGTGAAGGTGGAGGCGACCGGCGAGCCGGGCGTCGTCACCTCCGGCACCCAGACGCCGACGGTCGGCAGGGCCCTCGGCCTCGCCTACGTTCCCCTCGCCGCCACGGCCATCGGGAGCCGCCTCCTCGTGGACGTCCGCGGCAAGGACATTCCCGCCGTCGTCGTGCCGACCCCGTTCTACAAGCGTCCTTCCGCCTGAGACATCTCCGCCAGGAGCCGAAAGCCATGAGCAGCTACCCGGACGACCGCTTCTACTCGAAGAGCCACGAGTGGATCCGCGTGGACGGCGACACCGCCACGATCGGCATCACCGACCACGCCCAGAAGGAGCTCGGAGACGTCGTCTTCGTCGAGCTTCCCGACGTCGGGGAGATCTTCGACGAGGGACAGGAGTTCGGGACGATCGAGTCGGTCAAGGCCGTCTCGGAGCTCTTCCTTCCCGTCGCGGGCGAGATCGTCGAGATCAACAAGGGCCTCGCCGACGAGCCGAACGCCGTCAACGAGGACCCCCACGGCGACGGCTGGCTCGTGAAGGTCAAAGTCACTTCCGACGGCGCAGCCGCCGGCCTGATGAACGCGGCCGACTACGAGAAGTTCGTCGAGGAAGAGGCGAAGGCCTGACCCCCATCCGCCCCCGGTTCGCGGCGTAGAGAGCTAGTGACGAGGGGCCCGCGCGTCCGCGCGGACGCCCGGGAGATCCCGCATGCGCTACATCCCCAACAGCCCCGCCGAGCAGGCGGCCCTCCTCCGGGAGGTCGGCGTCGCC
>CAZNSS010000571.1:0-3082 GCA_964575465.1 uncultured Holophagales bacterium
GTCCGGTCGCCGAGGACCTGGACCTCGACGTGCCGCGGGCGCTCGACGAAGAGCTCGCAGTAGACCGCCTCGTCGGCGAAGAACGACTTCGCCTCGCTACGCGCCCGCTCGAAGGCGGCCGGGACCTCCTCCGCGCTCCGCACGACCCGCATCCCCTTGCCGCCGCCGCCGGCGGCGGCCTTCAGGAGGAGCGGGAAGCCGTGCTCGCGCCCGAAGTCGGCGATCTCGGCGGCGTCCTTCGCGGGGGTCGTCATCCCCGGGACGATCGGGACGCCGGCAGCCTTCATCCGGGCCCGCGACTCGGTCTTGCTGCCCATCGCGGCGATCGACTCCGGGTCGGGCCCGACCCAGAGGAGCCCCGCGTCCCGCACGGCCCGCGCGAAGCCGGCGTTCTCGGCGAGAAAGCCGAAGCCGGGGTGGACGAGCCGCGCTCCGGTCCTCTTCGCCGCGTCGATGAGCTTCCCGGCGACGAGGTACGACTCGCGCGCGGGGGCCGGCCCGATGCCGACGGCGTGGTCGGCGAGGCGGACGTGGAGGGAGGAGCGGTCGGCATCGGAGAAGACCGCGACGGGAGAGATGCCAAGGTCGCGGCAGGCCCGCGCGATCCGGACGGCGATCTCGCCCCGGTTCGCGATGAGAAGTCTCTCCGTCATCGTCGCCCTGCAGAGTGGGGGTCAGGCCCCATCTTTCTCCACTCTACCGTCGCGCGACCCCACGCAGAGTGTAGAGCGCAGACCAGACCCCACTTCATAGGGGGATGTTTCCGTGCTTCTTGGGCGGGAGGACGTCGCGCTTGTTCTCGACGAGGTCGAGGGCGCGGATGAGGCGCCGGCGGGTCGTGCGCGGGAGGATGACGTCGTCGACGTACCCCTTCTGCGCGGCGACGTAGGGGTTCGCGAAGAGCTCCTGGTACTCCTCGACCTTCGCCTTCCGCGCGGCGACGGGGTCGGGGCTCTGCGCCACCTCGCGGCCGTAGAGGATGTTGACCGCCCCCTCCGGGCCCATGACGGCGATCTCGGCCGTCGGCCAGGCGTAGTTGAAGTCGGTCCGGATGTGCTTGGACGACATGACGCAGTACGCGCCTCCGTAGGCCTTCCGCGTGATGACGGTGACCTTCGGGACGGTCGCCTCGGCGAAGGCGAAGAGGAGCTTGGCGCCGTGCCGGATGATCCCGCCGAACTCCTGCTGCGTGCCGGGAAGGAAGCCGGGGACGTCCTCGAACGTGACGAGCGGGACGTTGAAGGCGTCGCAGAACCTCACGAAGCGCGCCCCCTTCGTGGCGGAGTCGATGTCGAGGACCCCCGCGAGGAAGTCGGGCTGGTTCGCGACGATGCCGACCGGCCGCCCGCCGAGGCGCGCGAAGCCGACGACGAGGTTCTTCGCGAAGTCGGCGTGGATCTCGAAGAGCTCGCCGTCGTCGACGACCCTCCGGATCAGCTCCTTCATGTCGTAGGGCTGGTTCGGGCTCGAGGGGACGAGGGTGTCGAGCGCCGCGTCCTCGCGCTCGACGGGGTCGCTGCACTCGCGGCGCGGCGGGTCCTGGCGGTTGTTCGACGGGAGGAAGCCGAGGAGCGTCCGGATCTTCAGGATGCAGTCGGCGTCCGAGTCGGCCACGATGTGGGCGACCCCGGAGACGGAGGCGTGGGTCTCCGCGCCTCCGAGGGCCTCCTTCGTCACCTCCTCGTGCGTGACCGACTTGATGACGTCGGGCCCGGTGACGAACATGGAGGAGGTGCCTCTCACCATGAGGACGAAGTCGGTGATGGCGGGCGAGTAGACCGCCCCGCCCGCGCAGGCGCCCATGATGGCCGAGACCTGCGGGACGACGCCGGAGGCGAGCGTGTTGCGCAGGAAGATGTCGGCGTAGCCCGCGAGGGACGCGACCCCTTCCTGGATCCGCGCGCCGCCCGAGTCGTTCAGGCCGACGACGGGCGCGCCCGCCTTCATCGCGAGGTCCATCACCTTGCAGACCTTCGCGGCGTTCGTCTCCGAGAGCGACCCGCCGAAGACGGTGAAGTCCTGCGCGAAGACGAAGACGGGTCGCCCCTCCACGCGGACCGCGCCCGCGACGACGCCGTCCCCCGGGATCGAGTTCCCCGGATCGTCCATGCCGAAGTCGCGGCACCGGTGGACGACGAAGGGGTCCGTTTCTTCGAAAGAGCCGGGGTCCCCGAGGAGCTCGACGCGCTCGCGCGCCGAGAGCTTCCCGGCCTCGTGCTGCCTGCGGAGGCGGGCTTCTCCCCCTCCGAGGCGCGCCGCCTCGCGGAGCGCGTCGAGGTGGCGGATCCGTTCTTCGATCGTCCTCATCTCGTCGCTCCGCCGCTCAAAGCGGGATCTTCTTCTTCTCGGCGAGCAGCCGCTTCGCCTTGCGGAACATCTCGGCGTAGTCGATGTCGGCCCCGAGGCTCGCGGCGCCGTGGGCGCGCAGGAGCTTCTCGACCTCGGCCTCGAGCTGCCGCTCCCGGTCCCGGTCGAAGGCGAGGGCCGCCTCGACGACGCGGCGCACGTCGGCCGGCGCCTTCGTCCGGACGTGCCCGGAGTCGATGAGCCGTCGCGCCACGAACGCGGCGCACGCGGCGATTCGGGCGTCCGGCGCGGCCATGGCCGCGGAGGATACAGCAGCCCACCGCCCGCCCGGTCCCCGTACTGCCTAGAATCGACGCGACGATGAGGGAACCGTCCGACCTTTCGCGAGACGCGGAGGACGCGGTCCGGCTGGTCGCCGGGCTCCTCCGCCGGGGAGAGTCGGGAGAGGCTTTCCGCGAGCGGGTGAGGACCGAGACGTGGACGGCCTCCGAGTCGGGTCTCCTCTCCCCGGCCTGGGCCGAGGAGAGCGGGACCGCGGTGAGGATTCGCCGGGAAGGGAGCCTTCTCCTCGTCGCCCGCTCCGGGGCCGGCCCCGAGGCGTTGCGCGAAGCCGTCCGCGAGGCGGGGCGGCGAGCGGGCAACGCCCCGTTCTTCAAGGCGCACCGCGCCGTTTCTCCCGCGTCCCACCCGCACGTCACCGAGCCGCCGGACGAGGAGGAGGGCCGGACGGCGGCGCTCGCCGCCGCCCTCGCCCGCGCCCTGCCGGACCCACGCG
>CAZNSS010000572.1:0-3067 GCA_964575465.1 uncultured Holophagales bacterium
CGCCGCCCATCGCGTGGGGCGCGCCGCGGACGCCCGCCGAGATCCTCCTCGACGGCCGCGCGCGCGGCCTCGCCGACGAGCTCTTCGCCCTCGCGGGCGAGCTGAGGTTCGGCTCGCCCGACGACCGCCGCCGGCAGCTGAAGCGGCGCGTCGAGAAGGAGCTCGCGCCGATCCCGAAGGACTCGCGGGCCCGCTTCCTCGAGCTCCTCCGCCGCTACTTCCCGGTCCTCCCTGCCGGCGCCGGCGTCGACCCCGAGGTGCCGCGCCTGCGGCGCAAGCTCGAGGAGCTCGAGAAGAAGCGCCTCGAGGAGAGCCCCAGCAAGAGCGTGGCGCGCGCCAAGTCGCAGTCGCCGGGCGTCCCCGGCACCGGGCTCCCTCTCCGCCAGCTCGTCCTCGGCGAGGACCTCGCGCAGGCCGACCGGAACGTCCTCGTCCTGCGCCGCGTCATCGAGTACGCGTTCGCGATGGAGGGGATGACCCTCGGCCTCATCCAGTCGCTCGCGATGCCCGGCAACGAGACGATGGCGTTCAAGCTCCCCGGCTTCAAGGAGACGCTGCGCAGCCTCCTCCACGCCCTCGAGCAGGGCAAGCCCGTGAGCGTCCAGCGCGTCGAGGAGTACCTCGACGAGCTGAAGAAGTGGCAGGTCGCGATCCTCGCCGCGTTCCACCAGGCGCCGGGCGAGTGGTTCGATCGGCTCTGGAAGCGGATCAACCCGGTCACCATCGAGTCGGCGCCGCGCAGCGCCGGGTGGAAGCTCCGGGGTGAGGCGGCGGAATGGTGGGACCTCTACAAGATCGCCGTCCGGGACCTCTCTCCCGATCTCGTCAACGACCAGATCCTCCAGGGCGTGGCCCGCCTTTCGAAGGAAGAGCTCGAGAAACTCAGGAAGACCCAGCGAGGAGAATACTCATGACGAAGACGACGTCCCGTTCCCTCCTCCGGACCGCCGCGTGCGGCCTCCTCGTGGCCGCGCTCCCCGCCCTCACGGGGTGCGGCGCCTCCTCCGGCACCGTCTCGTTCCGGTGCGGTCCGGCGATCAACGGCGGCCTCGCGCTGGCCGTCGACGTGATCCGGGCCACGGAGGCGGAGTCGCGGAAGATCCAGGAGATGGGCGAGAAGTGGTTCTACGACCAGACCCGATACAACATCCAGGGCCAGAACCGGATCCAGACCGTCACGTTCACGACGGGCGAGGGCGCGGGGACGTGCGACAAGAGCGTCTCGGTCCCGGTCTCGAAGGGCGAGCGGTACCTCGTCCTGATCGCCGACTACAAGTTCCAGAACCCCGACCCGACGAAGCACGTCATCGTCCTCTCGCGCGAGAAGTGGGTGGGGCAGAAGATCCTCGTGTCCGTCCTCGAGCGGGAGCTCTCCGTCGAGCGCCGCTGGTAGCCGGCCCCCATGAAGAAGACGCCGCAGGTCCTCTGGGCCGAGGGGATGTTCCTCCGGCCCCACCACCTCCAGACGGCCGAGCGCTACCGCGAGGAGGCCCTCCAGCGTGAGATCCAGCGGATCCAGCCGTTCTTCTACGGCCTCCAGTCGCTGGACGTGGCGCCGGACCAGCTCGAGAACTTCGTCTTCGAGATCCGCGACGTCTCGCTGAAGCTGAAGGACGGCACCGCGCTGTCGTCCGACTCCACGCTCCGGCTCTCGCCGCGGAGCTTCAAGAACGAGCTCGACAAGGCGAGCGGCCGGATGCGGGTCTTCGTCGGCGTCCCGGTCATGCGGGAGACGGCGCCGAACACGTTCGCCCCCGGCGAGGGCCCGGCGGGCGTCGACCGGCGCTACGTGGCGGAGAACGCCGAGGTCCTCGACGAGAACTCGGGCGGGAACCCCCAGCCCGTGGGCGTTCGGCGCTGCAACGGGAAGCTCTTCTTCGGCGCCGAGAGCCAGGAGGGGTACGAGTGCCTCGAGGTCGCCGTGGTGGAGCGGTCGGGCTCGGGCCGGAACTTTCCGGTCCTCTCGCGCGAGTTCATCCCGTCCCTCACCGAGCTCGGAGCCTCGAAGACGATCCAGGCGCTCTGCGACGGCGTCACGAACCGGATCGAGGCCAAGCACCGCCTCCTCCTGACCGACCTCGCGCAGGGGCGCCTGACGGTCTCGTCGGAGGGGACCTCGGGGTGGCAGACGATCATCAAGCTCCAGATCCTCGGGAGCTTCATGTTCCTCTTCCAGCAGCTCACGAGGATCCCGCGGATCCACCCGTTCCACGTCTACACGGAGTTCGCGCGCCTCGCGGGCGAGCTGTCGATCTTCGACGACGGCAAGATCCCCGTGAAGATCCCGGTCTACGACCACGAGAAGCTCGGTCCCTGCTTCCACGAGACCTGCCGCGTCATCGAGGCGCTCCTCGAGAAGATCGTGGCCTCGCGCTTCGTCAAGGTCGACTTCGTCCTCCGGGAGGACCTCCTCGTCGCGGACCTCCTCGAGGAGTGGCTCGCCTCCCAGACCGAGGTCTTCCTCGCCATCGAGGCCGAGATGGAGGAGAAGGACCTGCGTGGCCGGATCGTCACGATGAAGCTCGGGACGGTTCGCGACATCCCGGTCCTCCGCCAGCGCCGCCTCTTCGGCCTCGACCTCGAGCTCCTCAAGCGGACGCCCGCGGGCCTCCCGCAGAGGGAGGACTACTTCTACTTCAAGATCGAGAAGGAAGGGCCGTACTGGACGAACGTCGTCCGCGACCGGAACGTCGCCCTCTCCGACGCCCTCGACCCGAAGCTGAAATTCTCGCTGTACATCATCACGAAGCCCGGGAGCTGAGATGGACTACACGACCGAGCTCTTCAAGGTCGCCGCGAAGGAGTTCCTCTTCCTGTCGGCTTTCCGGCAGAAGGTGCGGAAGGGCGTGCGCGTCGACATGGAGGACGCGGCGGCCGATCTCGACGAGATCTTCCGCGAGCAGGCGTCGGCGGTCCGGCAGGACCCCCGCCTGCAGGCGCTCTACGACCAGGCGCGCTACCCGCTGGTCGTCCTCGCCGACGAGATCCTCATCCACTCGGGGTGGGAGTTCTCGCGCGAGTGGCAGGACCGGATCCTCGAGGAGAAGTACTTCCGCTCGAACATCGG
>CAZNSS010000573.1:0-3055 GCA_964575465.1 uncultured Holophagales bacterium
GCCCTCCCTGGGCTGGACGCCGGCGATCGTGCCGCCGGTCGCGAGGATGACGACGCGGGCGAGTGCGGGCTGCGGCACGGGTTGCGCCTGCGGCGCGGCCGCCGCGGCGGACGCCAGGAGGACGGCGAGGGAGAGGGCGGCGACGGAGCTTCTGGACATGGCGTGTCTCTCCTATTTCAGGATCATGACGATGACGGGGCCCCAGGCCGTGAGCAGGATGTTCCCGACGGCGTAGGGGACGGTGTAGCCGAGGACGGGGAGCTTGCTTTCCGCCTCGTCCTGGATTCCCCGGAGAGCGGCCGTGACGGTGCCGGCGCCCGAGCAGGCGCCGAAGAGGATCACCGGATTCATCTTCAGGACGTAGCGGCCGAAGAAGAGCGCCGCGACGTGGGGCGTCACGGCGACGAAGAAACCGACGAGGAGGAGGCTGGGGCCGGTCTCCTTCAGCCCCGCGACGAAGGTCGGGCCGGCGTTCAGGCCGACGACGCCGATGAAGACGGCGAGGCCGATCGTGTCGAAGACCCAGAGCGCCGGCTCCGGGATCCTCCCGAAGGTCGGACGGACGGAGCGGAGCCAGCCGAAGACGAGCCCCATGACGAGGGCCCCGCCGCTTGCCGTGAGGCTGAGCGGCAGGCCGCCGACCGTGACCGTCAGGAGGCCGACGAAGCCTCCGAGGAGGATGCCGAGGCCTACGAAGACGACGTCCGTCTCGCTCGACGGGCGCTCGACGTACCCGAGCGCCTTGCCCGCGCGCTCGACGTCCTCCGGCGAGCCGGCGATCCGGAGGAGGTCGCCGCGGTCGATCTCGGTCGAGGCCGCGAAGGGGATCTCCTCGCCGCCCCTCACGAGCTGCCGAAGGACGATGCCGCGCCCGTGGTTCTCGGCGAGCTCGCCGAGCGTCCGGCCCGCGACGTCCCCGTTCGTGACGACGGCGTCCCGCATCGCGAGAGGGAAGTCGAGGAGCTCGCGGTCGTGTATCTCCGACCCGAACGCGACGCCGCCGTCGAGGACGACGTGGCGACGGGCCGCGATGGCCACGACGTCGTCGGCCCGCAGGCGCGTCTGGGGCAGCGGCTCGACGAGCGCCTCGCCGCGGCGAATCCGCTTGACGAAAATCCGCTCTCCCGGAAGCGCCTTCTCGAGATCCGAGACCGTCCGCCCCGCGAAGGAGCCGTCGTCGAGCCGGTAGGCGCGAAAGCTCCACTCCCGGTAGGCCGAGAGCGTCCCTCCCTCGCCCTTCGGCCCGCCGCCCAGCTGCGCCTCGAGCCTTTTCGCCTCTTCCTTCAGGTTCACCTTCAGGAGGCGCGGCGCGAGGCTCGAGAGGAACCAGACGACGAAGCCGGTCCCGACGAGGTAGCTGACCGCGTAGGCCACCGGAATGTTGTTCAGGAGCCTCGTCTTCTCGGCCTGGGAGAGGTCCAGCCGTCCGATCGCGTCGCCCGCCGTCCCGATGACCGTCGACTCGGTGAACGCACCCGCCATGAGGCCGGCGGCCGTCCCGACGTCGTACTTGAAGATCTTCGCCGCGACGACCGTCGTCAGGAGGCTCGTGACGCAGAGGACGACCGTCAGCGAGACCTGGGAGAGGGCGTTCTTCTTCAGCCCCCGGAAGAACTGGGGCCCGACCTTGTAGCCCGTGGCGAAGAGGAAGAGGTCGAAGAAGACGACCTTGACGAGGGGGTGGACGTCGACGCCGATCTGGCCGACGACGACGCCCGCGATGAGCGTCCCGACGACGTTCCCGAGCGTGAAGGAGCCGACCTTCAGCTTCCCGATCAGGAAACCGATGGCGAGCGTCAGGAAGATGGCGAGCTCGGGGTTCTCGCGGAGGGCCTTGATGAACCAGGTCATCTCACTCCTGTGCGCGCTATCTCGCGATGAAGAGGACCCAGGGGGTCCCGGCGACGGCGTAGACGAGGAAGGTGAAGACGGTGGTGATCGCGCCGAGGCGGTAGAGCTCTCCCTGGGTCACGTAGCCGCTCCCGGCAAAGAGGAGGTTTGCGCTCGAGCCCCGGGGCGTCAGGGCCGAGAAGTAGTTCGTGGCGAAGAGAAGGGCGAGGCGTGCGGAACCGGTGGGAGGGCTCGTCGGAATCGTCGTCCACATCCCCTCGCGGCGCCGGGAGCCACGAGACCCCCTCGCCTGGCCGCATCGCCTCGGCGGCCAGCTCGGTCGCCTTTTCGTAGCCGATGTCGGGGTGGAGGGCGGTGACGATGCCGATCGAGTCGTCGACGTCGGGCTTCACACTGCAAACCCCGCCGGCGTCTGCAGGCCCGTGCCGGTGGCCGTCGCCCCCGTTTCGAGCTCGCGGAGGACGTTCTGAATCCGCTGGCGCGCGAGGACCTCGCCCGCGAGCGTCCCGGCGAAGGCGTCGAGCTCCTCGCCGAGCGTCGTCGGGACGGCGTCCCGCAGTCGCGTTCGCCCCGTCCCGAGGTGGCCTCAGAACTCCCTCCCCTTCGCGCGGAACGCCGCGCTCAGCTCCTGGCAGGCCCCTTCCATCCCCTTCAGGACGCCCTGTTCGAGCTGGCCGCAGCAGAAGTCGGCGCGCGTGGTCCGGACTCCGTAGCAGGCCTCGGCCGGGACGGGGAGGTCCCCCGGGAGGGCATGCTCCATCCGGAAGCCGTTGTCGGACATCGTGGTCCTCCCTGGCCTTTTGTCGATTGGGTCATCGGGAACGATAGCAGTCGGCGCGGGCCGGGGAGCCCCCGATCCCCGGAGTTCGACTGCCCCATGGGGCATGGGTACAGCGTCGCATCGGCCCCGCGCAGGCCGGACCGGAACCGGGCGGGACCTAGAATGCGGAGCAGGAGGCTCTATGAAACCGGTCCTGAAGGTGCTCGCCGTCTCGCTGCTCGCCCTGTCCGGAGCGCTGTGGGCGCAGGAACCCGCGAAGGCTCCGGAGGCGGCCCCGGCGACGACCGCCGCTCCCGCTGCCCCTGCCGCCCCTGCCGCCCCTGCCGCGGCGACGCCCCCGAAGATCATGTACGAGGCCCTCCGGATCGTCGTCGACGGCAAGGCCGAGTACGCCGGCTCTGTCCAGTTCGAGGTGGAGCCGCT
>CAZNSS010000574.1:0-3052 GCA_964575465.1 uncultured Holophagales bacterium
CCCGCTCGCAGGCGGCCTCGAAGTCGGCGGGGCCGACGGCGTCGGTCCACTCGGGGGCCGTGGGGTAGGAGGTGTACCGGGGCCCCTGGACGTTGTACTTCTCCAGGAGCTCGGTCGTCATCGGCAACGTTTCGCCACGGAGGCGGATCGGGATCGCGGGCACGGGCGGAGATTACACGGATGGGCCGACCGGGGCCGACCTCCGGCTCGGGGGTGGCCACGTTCCGGCCTAGAATGCAGAGACGGCGATGACGGCGCCGTGGAAGGAGCGGCGCGAGGATGGAAGAGAGCAACGCGCCCCTGTCCTGGGTGAGCCTTCCGAAGCCGGAGCCCGACGAGGCGGAGGCCATCCGGGCGAAGATTCGTGCGCTCTGCGACCCGGAGCGCCTCGGGACGGCGTTCCAGCCGATCTTCCGCGCGCGAAACGGCGAGCTCGAGGGGTGCGAGGCGCTCCTGCGGCTCCCGCCGGGTTCCGGGTTCGCCGGGCCCTACGAGGCCTTCACGACGTCCCTGCGGCTCGGCCTCGCCACCGAGCTGGAGGTGGCGGCCACGGCCCGGGTCCTGCACGACGCCGAGCCGTTCGCGGGGGAGCACCTCGTCTTCATCAACGTCCTCGCGCCGTTCCTCACCGACAAGCGGCTCGGCGCCTCGTGGCTCGTCGAGCGGATCGTCGCTCACGGGCGCCGTCCGTCCCGTGTCATCCTCGAGCTGCCGGAGATCAGCCGGATCGCCGATTTCAACGCGTTCGCCCGCGCCCTCGAGCCCTACCGCCTCGAGGGTTTCCGGGTCGCCATCGACGACTTCGGCGCCGGGTACACGAACCTCCGGATGATCACGGACATTGCGCCCGACTTCGTCAAGCTGGACCGGGTCTTCATCGACAACATCTTCGTCCATGCGAGGAAGCGGATCCTCGTCGAGTCGGTCGTGTCGCTCTGCCACCGGATCAACTGCAGCGTCGTGGCGGAGGGGATCGAGACCGCCGAGGACCTCGAGACCTGCCTCGGGGCTGGCGTCGACTTCCTCCAGGGCTACCTCCTCGCCCGCCCCGGCCCCGCCGAGGAGGCTTTCTTCGCCGAGGACCTGACGGTGGAGACGGGCCGCGGCGCTCCCGCCCGCGGCGAGATCGCCCCCGCGGTCTTCCACGGGCCGACTCTCACCGCCGACGCCCCGCTGTCGGCGGCGAACACCTGCTTCCGCGCCGATCCCGAGATCGACGTCCTCCCGATCCTCCTGTCGGGGCGCCCCATCGGCGTCCTGGGACGGGCGCGGGCCGCGGCCCTTCCGTTTCTCTCGGAGGCCGGGGAGTCGGACCCCGTCTCGAGCGCCGTCTCGGACGTCTCCTGGGACCAGGTGGACGAGATGACGCCGATCGAGCAGGTCGCCGCGCTCGTCGTCCGTCGCCCGCGCGCCACGCGCTTCGACCCCCTCGTCGTGACGGGGCCGGGTAAGGCCTACCGGGGGCTGCTCCGGTTCGACGACCTGCTGGCCCTCCTCGCCCGCCTTCACGTGGAGAACGGCCTCGAATCCCACCCGGTCACGAATCTTCCCGGGAAAGGCCGGCTCGAGGCGGAGGCCGAGCGGAGGCTGACCCGCCGGATGCCCTTCGGCCTCGCCAGGATCAACGTTCGCAGGTTCCGGGCGTTCAACGACCGTTACGGCTTCCTCCGTGGAGACCGGCTCCTCGCGCACGTGGCGGCCATCCTCCGGACCCTCTCGCACGAGGAGCCCGGCTCGTCCCTCGCCCACTACGGCGCGGACGACTTCGCGATCCTCCTTCCCCCGGAGCGGGCCCCCGAGCTTCTCGGAAGGGCCGTTCAGAGCCTCCAGGCGACGATCGGCGAGTTCTACGATCCGGCCGACGTCGCCGCGGGCGGGCTCGTCGGGCGGGACTCGAGGGGCGGTCCCGTGACCGTGGCGCTCGGCGCGCTCGTCGCCGGGCTCGCAACCTGGGACGGGGCGGGGACGACGACCCTGCAGGCGATCTTCTCGGCGGCCGAGCAGGCGCTCCGCGAAGCCCGCCGCGACGGGGCTCCGCAGCCCGTGGTCCGGACGGTGGGCCCGTCGGTCGGGTCCTTCCTGGATCCCGGGAGGTCCGACGAGCCGCCCCGGACGCAGGTCAGCCTTCCGAAGCCGTTCCGCTGAGACCCCGCCCCGGGGTCAACCCTCGCGCGCGGCCTGGACGAAGGCGGCGACGCACTCGGGCGGCGTCGGCGGGAGGATTCCGTGGCCGAGGTTGACGATGTGGCCACCCGGGCCCGCGGCGGCCCTGGCGGCGCGGACGGCGGCCTTCACGTCGGCGGGTGTCCCGAGGAGGACGCCGGGGTCGACGTTCCCCTGGAGCGCCTTGCCGCCCGAGCGCCGGCGTGCCTCGTCGAGCGGGAGCTTCCAGTCGACCGAGATGACGTCGGAGGGCATCTGCGCGTAGGAATCGATCAGGTGCGAGGAGCCCGAGGCGAAGTGGATGACGGGGACGGTTCCCCGCTTCGGGAGGCGTGCGAGGAGGCGTTCCGTGGCGGGGCGCGCGAAGCGGTCGTAGTCGACGCGGGAGAGCTCGCCGGCCCAGGAGTCGAAGACCTGGACGACGTCGGCGCCCGCCTCGACCTGGGCCGCGAGGTAGTCGCCGACGGCGTCGGCGAGCTTCCCGAGCAGCGCCTCGAGGAGCTTCGGCTCGCGCCACATCATCGCCTTCGTGTGGGTGAACGACTTCGAGCCGGCCCCCTCGATCACGTAGGTCGCGAGGGTCCACGGCGCGCCGCAGAATCCGATGACGGCCGCGCGTCCCGCGACCTGCTTCTTCAGCTCGCGGAGGATCGCCGGGACGAACGCGGTCTCGACGGTCGGGTCGAACCCGCGGAGGGCTTCGACCTGCCCGGTCGTCCGGACCGGCGTCGGGAGCTTCGGCCCCCCCTCGTCGAGCCTCACCTCGATCCCCATCGGCGGGAGGGGGATGAGGATGTCGGAAAAGAGGATGACGCCGTCCATCCCGAAGCGCCAGAAGGGCTGCATCGAGACCTCGACGGCCGACGGGACGTCGGCGCAGAGGTCGAGG
>CAZNSS010000575.1:0-3051 GCA_964575465.1 uncultured Holophagales bacterium
CGTCGATCTCGTCGATGAAGATGATGCAGGGGGCGTTCTTCTTGCCCTGCTCGAAGAGGTCCCTCACGCGGCTCGCACCGACGCCGACGAACATCTCGACGAAGTCGGAGCCCGAGATCGAGAAGAAGGGGACGTTCGCCTCGCCGGCCACCGCGCGCGCGAGGAGCGTCTTGCCCGTGCCCGGCGGGCCCATCATCAGGACACCCTTCGGGATCTTGCCGCCGAGCTTCTGGAACTTCCCCGGCTCCTTCAGGAAGTCGATGATCTCGGAGAGCTCCGCCTTCGACTCGTCGCACCCGGCGACGTCCTTGAAGGTGACCTTCTTCTGGTTCGGGGTCAGGAGCTTCGCCTTCGACTTGCCGAAGGCCATCGCGCGGTTCCCGCCCGACTGCATCTGCCTCATGATGAAGATCCAGAGGCCGATCAGGAACAGGATCGGGGCCCACTGCAGGAGGATCATGAAGAGGCCGCCGTCGCGCGGCTCCTCCGCCGTGATCTTGACGTTCGACTTCTTCAGGTCGGAGACGAGGTCGTTGTACGGAGGCGCGTAGGTCCGGTAGGCGGGCTCCCGTCCCTCGGGGGTCCCCTTCTTGAAGCCGCGGATCTCGCCGCCCCGGATGACGACGCGGTCGATCTCCTGCTTCTGCACCATCTCCATGAACTCGGTGAAGCTGAGGGGCGGCGCGGTCCGGCCGTAGTCCACCGCCTTGAAGAGGAGGAGGATGACGACCAGGATCACCATCCAGAGAAGAACGTTCTTTACGGTCGTGCTCAAAAGGTCACCCTTCCCGGTACTCTACGGCGCCGGGGCGGCCGCGGTTCAGCCCCGGACGACCTTGATCGGCCCGGTGGCCTGCGAGAAAGGCGGATCGCCGGCCGTCCGCACCTTCGCGATGAACGGGAAGTTCCCCCCCTCGCCCGCAAACTCCATCCCGTAGCCGACGAGGACGCCGTCTTCCGACGGGAACAGAACGTAGTCGACGAGGAGGGAGCTCTTCCGCTCCTGGGGGCGGTCGACGATGGCGGCGAAGCGGATGGACCGCGGCCCTTCCTCGCGCAGCTGGTCGGCGAGGTAGCTCTCGATGATCCCGCTCCGGATGACGTCCTTGAGGATGATGATGTCGGCCCCGCGGACGTTGAACGGCGTGACGAAGTGGAAGTCGACGATCTCCTCCTCTCCGCCGCGTATCACGTCGATGTATTCGAGGCGGACCGAGCGGGGAATCGTGCGGGCCAGGTCGGAGGCGAAGACCGCGCCTCCCTTCAGGATCGCGATCAGCACGATCGGGCTCTCGGGGAAGTCGCCCGAGATCCTCTGGCCGATCGACTGGACGCGGTGGGAGATTTCAGCCGGCGAGAACCGCTCGTCGTAGAGAAGGTTCATGGAATCAGTCTAGCAGGGGGCGTCCTCCGGACCGTCAACCGATCGACGACGATCCTGCCGCCGGCGAACGCCTCGCGGAAGGAGGGCTCCCCGGCGGCGAGCCGCCCGAGGACCCGTTCCACCTGGGCGCGCCCGGGACGGCGCCCTTCCACCCCGGCCGCCCTGACGAGAAGCCTTCCCGCCGTTTCTCCGCCGAGGTCCTCGAGGAGCCTCCGGGGCCACGGCCCTTCGAGGGGGGTCCCGGCGGCAGCGAGGCCGGCGTCGATGCTCCCGTCGATCCGCTCCAGCCGCCGTGTCAGCGCCTCGGCGGCGCGGGCGAGGCGGCAGGTCGTCCCGGGCCAGCGCGCCTCCAGGGTGGGGAGGACCCGGCGCCGGATCCGGTTCCGCCGGAACCTCTCGTCGACGTTCGAGGCGTCCTCGCGCCACGGGATCCCCTCGGCCGCGAGGAAACCCCGCAGATCGTCGCGCCGGAACGGGAGGAGGGGCCGGATCACCCCGTCGCCCCTCCGGGAACGGACGCCGCCCCGGGAACGGCCGAGCTTCCGCTCCAGGTTGAGGAGAACGGTCTCGGCCTGGTCGTCGAGGGTGTGGCCGGTCGCGAGGAGCGTGCCCGGGCCGAGATCGCGGCCGAGGGCGAGGAGCGACTCGTACCGGAGCCGGCGGGCCCCGGATTCCAGGCTTTCCCCTGGGTCCCGGAGGTCGAGGACGGGAAAGCTCCGGAAGACGAAGGACAGGCCGAGGGCGGCCGCCAGGTCAGCCGCGGCGCGGGCGTCCCGGCACCCCTCGGGGCCGCGGAGCTGGTGGTCGACGTGGAACGCGACGAGCGGGAGGCCGCGGCGCCTCGCTTCCTCCGCGAGGAGGACGAGGAGCGCCGTGGAGTCGCTGCCGCCCGAGCAGGCGGCGACGAGGGCCGCCGCCCCCTCGAGGAGGCCGGAGGCGGCGAGGTGGCGGGAGAAGGCGTCTCGCATCGTCCGGGAGGCCGGTGGGGCGGACGGGGCGGTCGTCACGAACGTCACGACGGGATGGTAGGCGAGACGGGCCGGGCGGGGAGGGTTGGTGGCGATGGGCGGACTCGAACCGCCGACACAGGGCTTATGAGACCCCCGCTCTACCGACTGAGCTACATCGCCACGAGCCGGCCGCAGAGCGCGGAATGGTACCAGAGTCCGGGGCTATGATTCCGGAATGGCCCTAGAAGAAGAAGACGAAGCGCCTCTGGGCGGCGTGTGCGGACGTTGCGAGCGGATCTGCGAGCCCGCCGAGATCGAGATCTGCCCCGTCTGCAAGAAGCCGTTCTGCCTCTACTGCGTCTACCGGGTCGGCTCGCGGAACTACTGCAGCCGGCCGTGCGGCGACTCGTTCTTCTTCGGGGACGCAGACGACGAAGACGATCTTCCCGAGGAATAGCGCCGGACCCGGCGTGAGGATCACGTGATGGAGGCCTTCTTCCTCCTCCTGGCGGCGGTGCTCGTCCTGGCACCCGTCATCTCCCTCGTCGTCGCACTCCTGACGAAGAGCCGCCTGACGAAGCTCGAGGAGCGGGCCGGCGAGCTGGAACGCTCGAACGACCGCCTCGACAGGCACGTCCTCGAGCTGCGGGCCGAGCTGCGCGCGCTGCGGCCGACGGCGGCCGAGGCGGCTCAGCCGGCGCCTGCGCCTCCCGCGAC
>CAZNSS010000576.1:0-3048 GCA_964575465.1 uncultured Holophagales bacterium
GAGGGGAAGAAGAAGTTCTTCGCCATGGTCGAGTCGCTCCGGGCGGCGGCGGACGGCCTCGCCGGCTTCTCGAAGGAGCTCTCGGCAGGCGACGGCCTCCTCCCGAAGCTCGTCCACGACGAGGCGTTCGCCCGCGAGCTGACGAAGGACCTCTCGCGGATCTCGGGCAGCCTCGCGAACGTCGCCGAGAAGCTCGACCGGGGCGACGGGACGGCCGGGAAGCTGATCAACGACCCGTCGGTCTACGAGGCGATCGACGACATCCTCGTCGGCGTCGACGAGTCGAAGCCCCTGAAGTGGCTCGTGAGGAACCGGCAGCGCTCCGGGATCCAGGTGCGGTACGAGACCGAGAAGGCGAAGGCCGAGGGCGCTCCCCCCATCGCCCCCGGCCCGGCCCCGACGCCGGAGCCGAGGGAGTAGCGGTGGCCTTCCGCGTCCTCGTGGCCGGGGGCGCCGGCCTCGTCGGGTCGGCCGTGGCGACGCAGCTCCTCACGGAGGGAGCCGAGGTCGCCGTCGTCGACGCGATGGGGGACGAGGGGGACGGGCGCGCCGTCCGGGAGGCGAGGGCAGCGGCGCTCCGCGCCTTCCCGAAGGCCACGCTCTTCGCGGCCGACCTCTCCCTTCCCGGGGCGGCGAGCGAGGTCTTCCGGGACTTCCGCCCCGCGGCCGTCGTCAACGCCGCGCTCTTCGCGCCGGGAGGCCCGGGCGTCGTCTGCCTGCTCGAGGCGATCCGGAGCCACGAGGCGCCGTTCCTGGTCCACCTCTCCGACGGGGCGCTCTACGGGCCGCCGGCCACGCCCGGCCAGCCCGCCCTGGAGGAGGAGCCGATCGACCCGGGGCGAGACCCCGTCCTGCTCCAGAGAATGGTCGAGGAAGCGCGCCTTCGAGGCTCCGAGGTCCCGAACGTGATCCTCCGCCTCTTCGGCGTCCTCGCGCCCGGCGCCCCGCCGACCCGTTTCCCGCAGGACGCGCTCGAGGCCTTCCTCGACGGGAACGAGGTCGTCCTCCCGTCGGACCTCCCCCGCGACATGCTCCACCTCCGCGACGCCGTCCACGGCATCCTCGCCGCGCTCGCGCTCCGCCCGGCCGGGCGGACGATCAACCTCGGGAGCGGGCGCGGCACGATTCCCTCGGAGGTCGTGAGGCTCCTCGCCGACCGGGCGTTCCGGAAGGTGAGGATCCGGGTGGAGGGAGCGCCGACGCGTCCGGCCCGCATCGCCGGTCTCGGGCGCGCCGCCGAGCTCCTCCGGTTCCAGTCCAGGACGAGCCTCGAGAAGGCCGCCGAGGAGATCGTCGCCGCCCGGCTGGGGGCCGCCGAGTCGTCGACGAGCCGCCCGAAGGGCACCGCGCCGGCGCTCCTGCGCCCGGCGCCGGCCCCGGCGAAGGAGGAGCCGCGGGAGGTCTCCCGCCGCGACCTCTTCGGCCTCTTCCGGAGGCCGTTCGACCCCGGACGGCCCCGCTGAACCCGGGCGACGCTCCCAGACGTTAAACTCCGCCGTTCGGGCGGCCCGTGCGGCCGCCCCCTTTGACGGGAGGATCCGAATGAACATCTGCATGGTCGGGACGGGTTACGTGGGCCTCGTGACGGGCGCCTGCCTCGCCGACTTCGGGATGGACGTCACCTGCATCGACAAGGACGAGTCGAAGATCGCCCTCCTCCGGAAGGGCGTCTCGCCGATCTACGAGCCCGGCCTCGAGGAGCTCATCCACAAGAACTCCCACGCCAAGAGGCTTCGCTTCTCGATGGACATCCGGGAGGCCGTGGAGCGCGCCCTCGTCGTCTTCATCGCGGTGGGGACTCCGCCGCGGGAGGACGGCTCGCCCGACCTCTCGTTCATCTTCCAGGTCGCCGAGACGATCGCCGAGCACATGAACGGCTACAAGGTCGTCGTCACGAAGTCGACCGTCCCGACGGGGACCGGCGCGCAGATCGAGGAGATCCTCCGGAAGAACCCCGGCGGGCACAAGTTCTCGGTCGTCTCGAACCCCGAGTTCCTCCGCGAGGGGTCGGCGATCGAGGACTTCATGCGGCCCGACCGGGTCGTCATCGGGTCGCGCGACGCCGAGGCGATCGCCATCGTCAAGGACGTCTACTCGCCCCTCCTCGTCTCCGGCGTCCCGTTCGTCGTCACCGACGTCGAGTCGGCCGAGCTGATCAAGTACGCGTCGAACGGCTTCCTGGCGCTGAAGATCTCGTTCATCAACGAGATCGCGGCGATGTGCGAGCGGATGGGAGCCGACGTGAAGGACGTCGCCCGCGGGATGGGGCTCGACAAGCGCATCTCCCCCCACTTCCTCCTTCCCGGTCCCGGGTTCGGCGGCTCCTGCTTCCCCAAGGACGCTTCCGGCGTCGTCGACGTGGCGCGGAAGCACGGCTACACGTTCGAGATCATGGAGTCGGTCCTCAAGGTGAACGCCATCGTGAAGGCCCGGATGGTCGAGAAGGTCGAGGCCGTCTGCGGGGGGAGCGTCGCCGGGAAGCGGATCGCCATCCTCGGCCTCGCGTTCAAGCCCGAGACCGACGACATTCGCGACAGCTCGTCCCTGAAGCTGATCGAGGACCTGACGGCCCGCGGCGCCACCGTGTCGGCCTACGACCCGGCGGCGATGGAGAACACGAAGGCGGTCCTTCCCGAGGTCACCTACGCCGAGGACGTCTACGAGTGCACGGCCGGGGCGGACGCCCTCGTCCTCGCCACCGACTGGAACCAGTTCCGCAAGCTCGACCTCGCGAGGCTGGAAGCGACGATGAATGGGAAGCGGTTCGTCGACCTTCGGAACCTCTACGAGCCGAAGGAGATGAAGCGGCTGGGCTGGGAGTACGTGGGAATCGGGCGGGCCTGAGGGCCCGCCCCCGGACCGGACCCCGGGCGGAATCCGACCTGCCGACCCGTCGCCGGGTCGCGACGCCCCCCCTCGCGGGGGGCGTCGCTACTTCCGGCGGTAGACGAGGAGTCGGTCTTCCGTCTCGTTCGCGAGCTTGATGACGTAGGTCCGCGTCATCGTCCCGCCCGAGGGGGAGACCTCCGTCACGACGGACTGCGTGGC
>CAZNSS010000577.1:0-3045 GCA_964575465.1 uncultured Holophagales bacterium
CCAGCTGGCCTACCTCGCGGGGGGCTGGGGGCCGGTCCCGGGGCCGAAGGCCGTCGAGGGGCTCGCGCAGCGCCACGCCCTCGTCGCCTTCGGCGCCGTCCTGGTCGCGGCGCTCGCCCTCGTCCTCACGCTCCTCGCCCGAAGGCGCGGCGGCTCGGTCGTCCCCGCCCTCCTCGCCGCGCTCCTCGCCTGCACGCTGATGGCCGGAACGGGCCACATCGGCGGGACGATGGTCCACGCCCCGCCGGAGCCCGCGGCGGAAGGGACCCCGTAAGGGCGGGGTCTGGTCTGCACTCTACACTCTACGGGTCCGCCGTATAATAGAAAATCAAGACCTGACCCCAAGCTGGGTGACCCCGAGCCGGGCCCGGGCGAGGGCATTCGTCTCACGGCGCCAGTCGCCCCTGCGGGCGGCCGACACGAACGGAAGCGCGAGGTGACGGAGGAGGAGCCGCAGGCCCGAGCCGGCCCGGATCGTCGCCCGCGCGCGGCGCGCGAACGCCGCTCCCCTCCTCCGCTCCGCCCAGAGGACCAGGTCGTCCCAGAGGAGGCCGAGGTCGGCGCCCCCCACGATCGACTCTCCCTTCGAGGAGACCGTCGCGCCGTGGTGGTGGACGACCCGGAACCGGGGCAGGAGGCGCACGCGCCACCCGTGGTCCCTCGCGCGGAGGCAGAACTCGAGGTCCTGCCCGTAGAAGCGGTAGGAGGTCTCGAACGGCCCGAGCTCGCGCCAGACCGAGGCCCGCACCGCCACGGCCGCCCCCGAGACCCACCCCACCTCGACGGGCCCGGCCGGGTGGAGCGGCTTGACCCGGCGCCACCCGGGAAGCCGTCCCAGGATCGCGCCGACTCCGCTCGACTGGACGAGGAACCAGGTGGTCGTCGGCTCCCGGCCCCCGCTCCACTGCGGCGAGCCGTCCGGGTAGGTCAGCGCCGCGCCGGCCACCCCGAGGCGTTCCTCCGCGTCGAACGCCGCGAGGACGCTCGCGAGGCCGTCGGCCGCGACGACCGTGTCGCTGTTGAGAAGGACGAGGACGTCGCCCGTCGCGATCGCCGCCCCGCGGTTCACGGCGCGGGAGTAGCCGGTCGGGGCCTCGTTCCGGAGGACGCGGACCCCTTCCCGGCCGGAGAGCGCCTCCGACGTCCCGTCGCGGCTCCCGTCGTCGACGACGACGACTTCCAGCTCCGTCCCGCCGGGGAGGCGCGAGGCGAGGAGCGCGTCGACGCACGCCGTCGTCAGGTCCCGCGTGTCGAGGGTCGGCACCACCGCGGAGATCCGCCGCGGGCCCGTCACGTCGTCTCCCCGAGGAGGAGCCGGTAGAGCGCCAGCCTTTCGGCCGCTGCGCCGGCGGCGCCCGGCCCCGGCTCCGTTCCGCGGAACTCCGGGATCGGGGCGCTGCCCCCGAGGACGCGTGCGAGCGCCGCCACGATCCCCTCCGCCCCTTCCTCCGGTGGCACGAGGAGACCTCCCCCTTCGCTCCCGATCCGGTCGGCGATCGCCCCGTGCGCGAACGCGAGCGCCGGGACGCCCGCAGCGCGGCACTCGCTCAACGTGAGCGCGAAGGTCTCCGGCCAGACCGACAGGAGGAGCGCGAGGTCGACCTCCTCCTCCCGCAGCCGGCTCGCGAGGCTCCCTGCCCTGTAGTGCCCCGCAACGCGGACGCCCAGCCCCCGCGCCCGGAGGAGCAGTCCCGGGTCCCCGCTCCCGAGGACCGACCAGCGCACGGCTCCGGGAGCCGAAGAAGCCATCCCGCGAACGACCTCCTCGAAGACCAGCGCCCCCTTGTGCGGGCGGAAGGCCCCGACGAAGGCGGCGTGAAGGGGCTTCCCGCGACCTCCCGGCCGCCCGGACACCGGCCGGCCCGTCGCCCCGCCCGGCGACGGCGGCGCGATGACGCGCTCGAGGCGGGGCGCCTTCCCCGCGAACAGCTCCGCGTGCCGGCCGCGCAGGAACTCCGACGGGTAGACCGCCGCGTCGGCCGCCGCGAGGAGCCCGGCGGAAGCCTCTCTCCACCCTTCCACGAACCCCTCGGGGAGGTGCCACGTCGCCGCGAGGCAGGCGCGACAGCGCTCCGCCTCCCGCGAATAGCCGCAGAAGCGGGCGTGCGGCTCCTCGACGAGGTTCGGGCGGGGACAGAAGAGGGCGAAGTCGTGAAGCGAGAGGACGAGCTTCCGCTCTCCGCCCGCGAGCGGCGCGAGCGCGTCCGGAGGCCAGCCCGCGATTCCCTCCACGTTGACGACCCGGGCTCCGATCCTCCTCGCCGCCTCGACGATCGTCGAAACCCCGGCTCGGAGGCCGTGCCGCGGATCGGGGTCGATGCAGCAAGGACCGAGCCGTGCCCTTCGCCGCTCTCCCCGGCATACCGTCCGGAGGCTCCACTCTCCCTCCTCGGGGGAGAGAAGGGCCGTCGGCCGCAGGCGCTCCTCCTCCGCGAGACGGGGACCCAGCTGCGTGGGGACCCCTCCGAAGCGCGGCGCGAGCGGCGTCGCCAGGACGTCCAGGACGGGAATCGCCTCTCCCTTTCCGAGAAGATCGCCGGGAGCGACCTCCCGCTCGGCGCGACGCTCCCGCCGGGTCGCGGCCCGGTCGGCGGCCCTCTCCAGGAGACCGCGTGCCCCCTCGGCCCGGAGAAGCTCCCAGACGAGGCGCAGGCTGCTCACGAGACGCCTCCGGAGGAGAGGAGCTCCGAGTAGATCTCCTCGACCCGCCGCGTCCCTTCCGCGGAGCCCGTCGACGGTCCTCCGCCGGGCAGGACCTCGACCGGCGAAGCGCCGGGGACGATTCCGGCGTCGACCCAGCTCGCCAGGACCGGAGCGGAGTCGGCGACGTACCGGCGGGCGTCGAGCGCGAAACGGGCCCGCGCGCGCTCCAGCGCTCGCCTCACCGCCCCTGCCGGCCTGCGGTCGGCCGGGACCTCGCCGTGCAGCTGGACGAGGACCGGGAGACCCCGGCGGAGCGCGAGGCCCAGGACCGCGCCGAGCGCCCCGCAGGGCTCGTGGACGTGGAGGAGCTCGGGCCGAAAGCTCTCGAGGAACCTCTCGAGC
>CAZNSS010000578.1:0-3045 GCA_964575465.1 uncultured Holophagales bacterium
CCCGCCATCCCCGACGCGCTCGTCCGCACCCGCGTCGGGGCGCACCTGGACCGCCTCGCCGCCCTCGGCTACTCGGGCGCGGTGCTCGTCCTTCGCGACGGCAGGCCCGTCCTCGAACGTGCGTGGGGCTTCGCGGATCGCGACAAGGGGATCCGGGCCGACACCCGCACCGCCTGGAACCTGGGCTCCATCACGAAGCAGTTCACGGCCGCGGCCATCCTGCGGCTCGAGGAGCAGGGGAAGCTCCGCACGACGGACCCCATCACGCGCTGGTTCCCCGGCGCCGAGGGCCCCAAGCGCGACATCACCATCCACCAGCTCCTGACGCACACCGCCGGCTTCGAGTCCGACTACGCGCCGGGCGACTACGTCCCGAACACGCGCGCCGAGTACATGGGACGCATGCTCGCCGCGCCGCTGCAGTCGCCACCCGGCACCGAGCATTCGTACGCGAACTCCGGCTATTCGATGCTCGCCGCGATCATCGAGCTCGTCACCGGGAAGGAATACGAGGCCGCGCTCGCCGACCTCGTCCTGGCCCCCGCCGGAATGACCGAGACCGGCTACCTTCGGCCCGGCTGGGCACCGGAGCGCGTCGCGCACGGCTACCAGGACGGCCGCGACTGGGGCACGATCGTCGATCGTCTCGAGGTGCCCGGCGCCCCCTTCTGGGCGCTGCGCGGCAACGGCGGGCTGCAGACCACGCTCGCCGACATGGCGCGCTGGGAGCGCGCCCTCACCTCGAACGCCGTTCTCAGCGCCTCGTCGCGCCGGAAGTTCATGACCGGGTACGTGAGCGAGGGCGGCCCGGGCGACTCCAGGTACGCCTACGGCTGGTCCGTGCACCCGAGCCCGCGCGGTACCCGAGTGGTCGAGCACAACGGCGGCAACGGCATCTACGTGGCGGAGTTCCGCCGCCTCGTCGACGAGAGGATCACGATCTTCGTCACGTCGAGCGTGGCCGAGCTCAGCGCGTCGCCCGTCGTCGACGCCGTCGAGCAGCTCGTCTTCGGCGGCGACGTGGAGCTCCCGCCGGCGGTCGTGCCCGTGGACGAGAAGTCGCTCGCGGCGCTCGGCGGCCGGTGGAACGCGTCGGACGGCGAGCCGCTCGACGTCGACGTGCAGGACGGACGCCTGCTGCTCCGCGCCGGAGGGCCTGCCGGGTGGCTGCTGCTCCGGGTCGGGGACACTTCGCAGTCGGCGCGCGGTCGCGAGCTGGGCGCGAAGGCGCTCGCCATCTGGCAGGCCGCCTCCCGGGGGGACGCGAAGCCGCTCTACGACGCTCTCGGGGGAACGGAGCCGCTCGACGAGCTCACCGAACAGGTGAAGCACCTCGCCGCGGAGCGCGCCGAGCGTCTCGGCGCGCTCCGGAACGTCTCCCTCCTCGGCACGGTGCCGCGACAGGAGGGGATTCTCGTCAGCACGGTGCGCCTCGACTTCGAGCGCGGGGTCGTCTCGAACGTCCTGGTCTGGGGTCCGGACGGCACCCTGCGCGACCGGATCGCTCGGCCGCTCGCCCGAGCCGCCTTCGTCCCGGTGGGAGCGAACGCGTTCCTGCGGTTCGACCTGAGCGGGGGTCCGCCGGACCCCGCCGTTCGCCTCGAGCGCGACGGCGCCACGGGACGGATCGCCCTCGTGGCGCCCAACGGCCAGCGCGTCGCCTTCACCAGGGCGGGGCCCTGACCCGGCGCGTCAGGCGCGCTGGAGCAGCAGGACGGCCGTGACGCCGAGTCCGATGACGACGACGGCAGCCCGCGCCTTTTCCTTGCCGATCCGCCTCGCGAAGCGGGCGCCCGCGTAGCCGCCGACGGTCGCCCCCGCGACCATCACGAGCGCGACCGGCCAGAGGACGGCGCCGTTCAGGATGAACCAGCCCGCCGCGACCGCGTTGATCGTGATGCCGAAGAAGTTCTTCAGGCCGTTCATCGCGTGGATGTCGGTGAGGCCGAGGAAGCCGAGAAGGACGAGCATCAGGATACCGATCCCCGCGCCGAAATAGCCGCCGTAGACGGCGACGGCGAGCTGGGCGAGCGTCGCGACGCCCCAGCGCGCCGTCGTCGGCCCGTGCGGGGCGTGGGCCTCGACGTCCCCCTTCCTCTTCGAGAGGACGATCTGGAGGAGGAAGAGGAGCGTCGCGAAGAGGACGAGGAACGGCGCGAGGCTCGCAAACAGCTTCTCGGGGGTCTTCAGGAGGAGGACCGAGCCGAAGCCGCCGCCGACCAGGCTCGGGAGGAAGAGCGTCTTCAGCCACGCGCGGTGCGTGGCGACCTCGCGGCGGTAGCCCGCCATGCTCGCCGCGGCGCCGGGGAGGAGCGCGACCGTCGAGGTCGCGTTCGCCTGGATCGCCGGGACGCCGAGGAGGATGAGCGTCGGGAACGTGAGGATCGTCCCGCCGCCCGCGAGGGCGTTCATCACGCCGGCGCCGGCCGAGGAGGCGAGGAGCGCGACGATCCCGGCGGGGGTCACTTCGGGGCGGGCGCCTCCGGCGCCGAGCTCTCCCGGGGCGCGCCGGGTGTCATCGACCACTCCATCCAGGAGCCCTGGTAGAGCCTCACGTCGGGGTGGCCGAGCCTGTACTTCAGCGTGTAGAAACCTTCCGAGGCCTGGTGGCCGCTGTTGCAGTAGACGACGACGGGCTTCTCCCAGGAGACGCCCGCGGCCTCCAGCTCGGCGCGGGTCACGGCTTCGGGACGGAACGAGCCACCGTCGACGTCCTTCTTCCAGAATCGGTTCTTCGCTCCGGGAATGCGTCCCGCGGCCCACGCCTCCTCCGTGCGGACGTCGAGGAAGACGGTCCTTCCGTCGCCGACGCGCTTCTTCACCTCCTCGATCGGGATGAGGAGCGAGGAGTTGCCCTGGAGGCTCGGCTTTGCGAGCGGCGAGAGCAGCCGGTCTTTCGTCGTCGCGCGGGCTTCGGCCGTCCAGCGCGAGAAGCCGCCGTCGAGTACGGAGACTTTCCCGGCTCCGGCGACACGGGCCGCCGTCGCGACGTAGGTCGCGTCGTTGTCGCTCTCGGCGCCGTAGACGACGACGTGCGACCCGCGG
>CAZNSS010000579.1:0-3044 GCA_964575465.1 uncultured Holophagales bacterium
GCGTGGGAGTCGAACGGCTTCGTGACGATGGCGTCGCTCCCGACACGCTCGGCGCGCGCCCGGTCGAAGGGCTCGAAGGTCCCGGTGAGGAGGACGACGGGAATGAACGCTCCGCCGGGCCGCTGTTTCACGGCGTCGCACACGTCGTAGCCCGTGAGGCCGGGCATGACGACGTCCGCGAGGACGATGTCGGGAGCGAAGTCGTCGAGGGCCTGAACGGCCCGATCGCCGCTCCCGACGGCCATGAGACGGGTCTGGGCATCCGAGAAGGTCAGTTCGACGACCTTCTGGATGGTCAGGCTGTCGTCCGCGAGAAGGATCTTGATCGCCATTTCGACTCCTCGAACGGCCGTTCGTCGGGACAGGCTTACGTGCGGGGAAGTCTACGTCCCAGAGGGGGATGGGTCAACGCGGCGGACCTCGTTCAGGGGCGTTCCGAGGCCGCGCCGAGGGCGGCGAAGACGCGCGAGACCGGCGCCCGGCCCGTCGCTTCCGAGAGGTCCCGGGTGGCGCGGGCGACGGCCGCGAGGTCGACGCCGGTGTCGTAGCCCATCCCGTCGAGGAGATAGAGGATGTCCTCGGTGGCGAGGTTCCCCGCCGCTCCCGGGGCGTAGGGGCAGCCGCCGAGCCCGCCTGCCGAGGAGTCGAACACGCGAACCCCTTCCCGAAGCCCTTCTACGACGTTCGCGAGGGCCGTCCCGCGGGTGTCGTGCATGTGGAGGGCGAGGCGGTCGACGGGGACTCCGCGGGCCCGGAGGCGGCCGACGACGTCGGCGACCTGCGTCGGGACCGCGACACCGATCGTGTCGCCGAGGGAGACCTCTTCGCAGCCCGCCCCGAAGAGGCGGAGGGCGACCTCGATCGCCTTCGCCGGGTCCACCCGCCCCTCGTAGGGGCAGCCGAAGGCGGTGGAGACGTAGCCGCGGACCCTGACCCCCTCCGCGCGCGCCCGGGCGACGACGGGCGCGAAGCGCGCGAAGGACTCCTCGACCGTGGCGTTCGTGTTCCGCAGGTTGAAGGTGTCGGTCGCGGCGGTGAAGAGCGCGATCTCGCGCGCCCCTGCCGCGAGGGCGCGCTCCATCCCCTTCAGGTTCGGGACGAGGACCGGGTACCGCGTCCCGGGCCTCTTCCTCACGCGCCGGAAGACCTCCGTCGAATCTGCGAGCTGCGGGATCGCCCGCGGCGAGACGAAAGCCGTCGTCTCGACGACGGGAAGGCCCGCGCCGGCGAGCGCCTCGACGAACGCGACCTTCGTTTCCGTCGGGACGAGACCCTTCTCGTTCTGCAGTCCGTCCCGCGGTCCCACCTCGACGACGGTGACGCGCTCCCGTCCGGTCACTCGATCTCCGCCAGCGGGTCGCCCGAGTCGACCCTCTCCCCCGCCGCGCGGAAGAGCTTCACGAGCCGCCCGGCCCGCGGGCTCCGGATCTCGTGCTCCATCTTCATCGCCGACAGGACGAGGAGCGGCGTCCCCTTCGCGACCTCCTGTCCCTCCTCGGCGAGGACGCGGGCCACGACGCCCGGCATCGGCGCGCGCAGGTCGTGCTCCTCCTCCTCGCCCGCCCCGGGCTTCTCGACGAGGCGGGCGAGGCGCCACGTCTCTCCGCGGTACCAGACCCAGGCCGTCTGGCCGTCCCGGACGACGCGCGCGCCGCGCGGCAGCGCCGGGCCGTCGGCGGAGGTGTCGTGGACGGCCCCGGTAGAGAGGTTCTTCATCCTCATCCGAGCACCCTGAAGGTCCCGCCCACGAACGGGTCGGGGAAGGCCGCGCGGGCGGAAGGCGCCGTCGCGCGGGCGTCACCGCCGGAGAAGGCGAGAGCGGCGGCCGCGAGGACCTCGGTCGGCGGCTCGGGCGGCAGAGGGACCTCGAGGCGCGAGAGGAGCGACGTGTCGAGCTCTCCGCGCACGAACTCCTCCGTCGCGAGGAGTCGCTTCAGCCAGGAAACGTTCGTGGCGACCCCGAGGATGACGGTCCGGCCGAGGGCGTCGACGAGGCGGCGCCGCGCCTCCTCGCGCGTCCGCCCCCGCGCCACCACCTTCGCCAGCATCGGGTCGTAGTGGACGGAGACCTCGCTCCCCGCCTCGATCCCCGAGTCGACCCTCACGCCCGGCCCCCCCGGCTCCTCGTAGGCGAGAACCGTCCCGACCTGCGGGAGGAAGGCGCTCTCGGGGTCCTCCGCGTAGACCCGCGCCTCGATGGACCAGGCGGCGGGGGCCGTCGGGAGGTCGGAGGGAAGCGGCTCGCCCGCGGCGACCTCGAGCTGGAGCGCGACGAGGTCGAGGCCCCACGCCTCCTCCGTCACCGGATGCTCCACCTGGAGGCGGGTGTTCATCTCGAGAAAGAAGAAGGACCCGTCGGGCTCGAGGAGGAATTCCACGGTCCCCGCGTTCGCGTAGCCGACCGCCTTCGCGGCCGCCACGGCCGCCCCGCTCATGCGGGCGCGGAGCTCCGGCGTCACGACGGGAGACGGGCTCTCCTCGACGACCTTCTGGTGGCGCCGCTGGAGCGAGCACTCGCGCTCGCCGAGCGCGACGACCCGGCCGTGGACGTCGCCGAACACCTGCACCTCCACGTGGCGCGGCCGCTCGAGGTAGCGCTCGGCATAGAGCGTCGGGTCGCCGAAAGCCGCCTCGGCCTCGCGTCGGCACGATTCGATCGCGGGCGCGAGGTCCGCCGCGTCGCGCACGACGCGCATCCCCTTTCCGCCGCCGCCGGCCGAGGCCTTCACGACGAGAGGGAAGCCGACCCCCGCGAGGCCCTCCGGCGAGAGGTCGTGAGAGCCGGGGACGACGGGCACCCCGGCGGCCTTCATCCGCTCGCGCGAGGGGACCTTCAGCCCCATGGCCTCGATCGCCGCGGGGGGCGGGCCGATCCAGACGAGGCCCGCCCCGAGGACGGCCCGCGCGAACGCGGCGTTCTCGGAGAGGAAGCCGTACCCCGGGTGGATCGCGTCGGCCCCCGTGGCGCGCGCGGCGTCGAGGATCTTTCCCGCGTCGAGGTACGACTCGCGCGCGGGCGCGGGGCCGAGGACGACGAGCTCGTC
>CAZNSS010000580.1:0-3036 GCA_964575465.1 uncultured Holophagales bacterium
GGCAGGGTCCCGGCCCTCCTCGGCTCGGGCCTCGCCGCGCGGATCGGCGCGGCGGAAGGAGCCGAGCTCGTCCTCGAGACCGCCTCGGCCGCGCTCGCACGGGGCGTCTCGCCTCCCCGGCGGACGCCGGTCGTCGTCGTGGGGGTCGTGACGACGGGTTTCACGGAGGTGGACGAGGGCTGGGCGGTCGTGCCGATGGCCGCGTTCGACCGCTTCGCGCCGCCCGACGCGAGGAACGGCCTCTGGGAGCTGAAGCTCGTCGACCCGGGCCGTCCCGACGCGGTCGTCGAGGGCGCGCGCAAGGCGCTCGGCCCGGGGGCGACGGTCCTCGACTGGCGAGCGCTCAACGGAGACCTCTTCCGGGCCCTCCTCGTCCAGCAGACCCTCCTCTTCGTCGCCCTCGCCCTCATCGTCGCCGTGGCGGCGGGGACCGTCGTCTCCTCGGTCGTCGTCCTCGTCGCGCAGAAGACCCGCGAGATCGGCGTCCTGGCGACCCTCGGCGCAGGGCCCGGGACCGTGTCGCGGACCTTCCGGCTCGCCGGGCTCGCCGTCGGGAGCGCCGGGGTCCTCCTCGGGACGTTCTCGGGGGTCGCGATCTGCGCGCTCCTCACCGCGACGAAGGCGATCCGCTTCCCGGCCGAGATCGCCCGCGTCTACTACATCTCCTGGATGCCGTTCCGTCCCGAGCTGCGCGACGTCGCCGCCATCGCGGTGACGGGGCTCCTCCTCGTCCTCGCCGCCGCGGCCTTCCCGGCCCGCCGCGCGGCCCGCCTCGCCCCCGCCGACGCCCTCCGCTACGAGTAGGGCGGCCGAGCCGCCCCGTCCGCTTCCCTCGCGTCAGTCGTAGATGATGTATCCGGGGTCCCAGCCGGGGCCGTAGACGCCTCCCCACCAGCGCGAGTGGTTCAGGTCGTAGTAGAGGCCGATCGACGTGAAGGGGAGGCGGACGTAGGAGAAGACCGAGAGGAGCGCCGCCCCCCACCCGCTCTCCTCGGGGATTCCGACGCCCCGGAGGATCTCGGCGACGTTCAGCCCGAGCTCGATTCCGACGTTTCGCTCCCTGGCCCACGCGGGCGAGTAGCGATACCCCCGGGAGCCGTACGCGAGCGAGACGAGGAGGAATCGGGCCGGTCCCGGCGTCGCGCCGACGCGCGGGAGGAAGCCGGAGAGCTTCAGGTCGAGGGTGTAGACCTCCTTCGAGTAGTCGGAGCCGTAGCCGCCGTACCGGCAGCAGGGTTCGGGGATCGTCGAAGGGACCCGCCCGATCCTCACGCCGACCGTGTCGCGGAGGCCGAGGCGGCCGACCTGCGAGCCCGCGACCGCGCCGAGGACGTCCATCGCGGCGTCCTCCCAGGCCGCGCCGTACTGGGAGAAGCCGTCTCCCGCCTCGATGAGGAACCCCGCGAGCGAGGTCACGCCCACCGAGAGGATGCGTGCTTCACGGTCGGTCCTGCCGAGCGAGCGGTAGGCCGTCTCGAGGAGGTGCTCCGCCGCCCAGCCCGCCCAGAAATGAGAGACCTTGTCGGCGCCGCCCGCGTAGGTCGTCTCGCCGAACCAGCCCTCGTGGGCGACCTGGAACTCGCCCGTCGGGTCGTCCCTCCACCAGGCGAAGTAGCCCAGTGCGGGTGCGACGGTCAGGACTCCGGCGGTCAGCCACGCGCTCCGGCCGTCGAGGAGCGGCCTTCGGGAGAGAGGGGGAGCCGCCGGAGCGTCGAGGCCGGTCGGGATCGTCGGAGCGTCCGTCGCCTCGGGTCGCGGCGCCGAGAGCCCGAGGGAAGGGGGCTCGGCCCGGAAAGCGAGGGCCGGGGAGCCGAGAGTCAGGTGCGGGGTGGCCAGGCAGGGGGAGAAGGGGAGCAGCAGGATCGCCGCGAGGCTGCAGGCGGTGGCCGGGGCCCGTCGACGCACCGGCGGATTCTAGGGGGAGCGCCGGTTCGCCGACGTCCGCCCGTGGAGTCGGTCCGCGCGGCACGCGGGTTGCTCACGAAGTTCCGTGGGCTCGGCGTGGAAAGGACGCCGAGTACGGCCGGACGAAGATCTCTCCCTGGAGGGCCGGCGGGCCGACCGGGCACGTCGGCGCGGGGACGGGCACCTGCGAGGGCGACCAGCCGGGAAGCCGGCGCGAACCGGGGTTCGGGTCCTCGCCGGTCCGGATTGCGCTACCATTCGCGGTTTGTCGGACATCGGAGAAGGAGGAAGAAATGAAGAAGACCACCACCACCGTCGTCGCCGCTCTCGCGGCCCTCGCCCTGGGCAGCTCCGCCCTCGCCACGATGGACATCCAGAAGGAGTACAAGGCGAAGGACGCGAAGGCGAACTGCGCCTCCTGCCACGTCGAGAAGATGCCGAAGAAGGAGACCGCCGGCCTGAACGATTTCGGCAAGACGGTCAAGGCCGCCAAGGGCGCCGACGGCAAGATCGACTGGGCGAAGGTCACCGTCCCGGCCGCCAAGTAACCCGGCGGAAGGCGAAACACACCTCCTGCGCCTCCGGGCCGCGTGCCCGGGGGCGTTTTCCTTTTCGGGCCCTTCGGTGCACGGTTTGGTCGGCGCGCGCGGGCGCCGTGGGTCGCGCACCGCGTAGAATCCCCCTCCCATGTCGCGGCTCCGGATCGCCCTCGCCGCCGACCACGGCGGCTTCGACCTCAAGGAACGGCTGAAGGAGCACCTCAGGGCCGCCGGCCACGACGTCGCCGACCTCGGGACGAGCGGGAAGGAGCCGGTCGACTACCCGGTCTTCGCCCGCGCGGCCGCGCTCCGGGTCGCCCAGGGCGACGCCGACCTCGGCGTCGTCGTCGACGGCGCGGGAATCGGCTCCGCGATGGCGGCGAACAAGGTCCCCGGCGTCCTCGCGGCCACGTGCAACACCGAGGCCCTCGCGAAGAACGCCCGCGAGCACAACGACGCGAACCTCCTCGCGCTCGGCGCGGGGCACGTCGACGAGGCCGCGGCGAAGCGGATCGTCGACGTCTTCCTCGCGACGGAGTGCACCGCCGAGAGGCACGTCAAGCGCGTCGCGATGATCCGCGAGATGGAGAAG
>CAZNSS010000581.1:0-3034 GCA_964575465.1 uncultured Holophagales bacterium
GACCGCGGGAGGCCCGGCACCACGCGCGGCACGAGCCCTCGCTCCGAGCCCTCGAAGAGCGCGGCCCGCCGGGAGCCCAGGGCGAGGACGAGGTAGCGGTGCCGGTTCTGCAGGCACCGGAGCAGCGGCTTGACGTGGAAGCTGTCCGCGACGACGACCCCCTCCGGCGGGGAGGGCCAGAGCCGGTAGGTCTCGAAGAGGCCCTCGGCGCGAAAAGCGGCGAAGCCTTCGGGGCCGGCCGAAAAGACGTCCGTGGCCTCGGAAAGGCCCGCGAGCGGGGCGAGGAGCTCCTTCACCCGGCGGGCGCCGTACCGCTCTCCCAGCAGCGCCTCCGCCTGCCGGACGAGGGCCCGGAAACGGACCGGCGCCTTCGCGAGCTCAGGGCCGTGCCGCGGCAGGCCGAGGAAGAGGGAGATGCACGGCTCGGTGCGGAGCGAGAGGAGGTGACGGAGATCCTCAGGGGTCGGCGTCTTCGGCATGTGTGGTTCCTCCGGTACCCTCTGGGGAACGATGGGACCGCCTTCCGGATTCCCGCCACTCTCCGCGCGACGCGAGGCGCGTTCGCGCTAGCATGTCGGGGTGTGGAGGCTGCGCCCGACGCTCGTTGGGGTATTCGTTGTCACGCTGATCGCCGTCGGGGCCTGCTCCGGTCCGAGTCGTGCGCGACAGCTCCACGTCATCTGGTCGAGCGACGTCCAGACCCTCGACCCGAACGAGAAGTTCGAGTTCGTGGCCGACACGTTCGCCGCGAACGTCTTCGAGCCTCTCGTCAGGTACGACCGGCAGATGTCCTTCGCCCCCTGCCTCGCGAAGAGCTGGGAGATCCGCGAGGGTCTCGCCTGGCGCTTCCGGCTCCGGGACGGGGTCCTCTTCCAGGACGGGACCACTCTCACCGCCGAGGACGTCGCGTTCTCCGTCCAGCGGCTCAAGGCGAAACCCGACCGGGACATCCACCGCTACGTGTCGGCGATCACCGAGGTGCGCATCGTCGACCCGCTCACGGTGGACATCTACTCCGAGCGGCCGGCCGGTCTCCTCTCCGTCCTCTCCTTCGTCTACATCCTCCCGAAACGGTCCGTCGAACGGCAGGGAGAGGAGGCCTTCTTCCAGGCCCCGGCGGGCACCGGCCCGTACCGGATCGCCGAGTGGAAGAAGGGCGAGTCGCTGAGGCTGGAGGCCCACGAAGACTACTGGGGCGGCGCGCCCCGGCTCCAGGCCGTCGTCTTCCGCGTCGCCCGCGAGGGTGAGCCGATGTGGGCGGAAGCGCGCCGCCTCGCCCCCGCCATCGTCTTCGCCCCCACGCGGACCTCCTGGGCCGCCCACCGTGCCGACGACGGCTTCCAGCTCGTCGAGCGACCGGGGCTCGCCGTCCACTTCCTCGCCCTCCGGGTCTCCGGCGGACCCGAGAACCCCCTCTCCGACGTGCGGGTCCGCAGGGCCCTCCGCGCGGCCATCGACTACAGGAAGGTCGTCTCGGCCATCCCCGCCGAGGGGGCGTTCCCCGCGAGCCAGTTCGTGCCGCCCGCGATCGTCGGGTTCGACCCGGGCCTCTCCGTGCCGGCGTTCATCCCGGGCGAGGCGCGCCGGCTCCTCGCCGAGGCGGGGTTCCGGCAGAAGGCGCCCCTGCGGTTCCTCACGATCACGCGAGGAGGCCCGCTCGACCGGGTTCTCGTCGACTCCTTCGCCGCGGCCGGTGTCGCGGTCCGCGAGGAGCCCGTCAGCCCCGCCGAGTTCGAGAGACGCTCCGTCGCGTGCGACGCCGACCTCTTCGTCTCCGGGTGGATCTGCTCGTCGGGCGACGCCGGGGAGCTCTTCGAGGGGAACTTCTGCAGGAAGGGGTCGCCGGGCAACTCCTGCGGCTACGGCAACGACGAGATGGACGCGGCGGTCGAGGAGATCGGCCGCACCCTCGACCCCGCCCTGCGACGCGACCTCCTCCAGAAGGCGATGCGGCGGGTCGTCGACGACCTCCCCTGGATCCCGCTCCTCGTGAGCTACGACCGGCACGCGCTGACGCCCGGAGTCGAGTGGCAGCCGCGGGCCGACGGCCAGCTCGACCTCCGCGACGTGAGGCTGAAATGACCGGGCTCCGACGTTCCCTCCGAGGCCGGTTCGCGCTCATCTTCTCCGCGCTCATGGGCGCGCTCCTCCTGATCGTCTCGGGCACCCTCATCTTCGTCCGGGTGCGGGACCAGAAGGAGCTCCTCGAGACCTACGCCCTCGGCTTCTCGAAGACGACGAACAACCAGCTCTGCAACGCCTGGCGGCTCTACTACCCCACCTACAAGTTCCGCGACGTCGTCCGGACGACGATGGCGCTGAACGAGGATCTTCACCGGCTCTTCGTCCTCTCCGTCTCGGGCGACGTCCTCTTCGACTCGATGGAGAGCCCCGACCTGATGCTCCTTCCCGAGCGGCCCCGCCGCCGCCTCGCCGACGAGGACCTCGTCAACGTCGCGGGCCTCCAGGAGCCCTGGTCCGAGCGCCGCGAGCTGGCCGGGGTGGGTCGCGTCCTGATGGTGTCGACGCCCTACTTCGAGGACTGGGGGCGCCACCCCTACTCGGTCCTCTACATCTTCAAGTACGACAAGGTCTGGGAACGCGTCACGTCCGACCTGCGGTCGACGCTCTTCCTCGTCCTCCTCGCCCTCGCGACGGTGGCCTTCTTCGCCTCGTGGATGGCCGGCCGCGTCGCGCGGCCCCTCCTCGGCCTGACGGAGGGCGTCCGCGCGTTCTCCGAGGGAAAGGGGACGTCGCTGCCGCAGGTCCGGACGGGCGACGAGATCGAGACCCTCGCGGAGGCCTTCAACAAGATGGCCGAGCGGATCCAGCAGCAGGTCGAGCGGCTCGAGACGGCGAACCGCGAGCTCTCCACGCTCGACCGGATGAAGACCGACCTCCTCGCGAACGTCTCGCACGAGCTCCGCACGCCCCTCGCCGCGATCCGGGGCTACGTCGAGTTCATCCAGGAGGGGCAGCTCGGGCCGACGACCGAGGCGCAGAGGAAAGGGCTCGAGGTCTGCCTCCGGAACTC
>CAZNSS010000582.1:0-3028 GCA_964575465.1 uncultured Holophagales bacterium
CTGACGGACGCGGACCTCGCCTCGCGCCTCTCGGCCCGGGGCCGCGAGCGGGCCCGCGCCTTCACGTGGGACGCGGCGTACGAGAAGGTCGCCGCCGCCTGGCGCGACGCGGCGGAGGGCGCGTGAAGGTCGCCCTCGTCCACGACTGGCTCACCGGGACGCGCGGCGGCGAGAAGGTCCTCCTCTCGTTCGCCCGGCTCTTCCCGAAGGCCCCGCTCTTCACGCTCTTCCACTTCCCGGGATCGGTGCCGCGGGAGATCGAGGAGCGCGAGGTGAGGACGACCTGGCTCCAGCGGGCCGTCCGGGAGGGACGGGACTACCGCCGGCTCCTGCCCCTCTACTTCCTCGCCGCCGAGAGCTGGGACCTCTCGGGCTTCGACCTCGTGATCTCCTCGTCGCACTGCGTCGCCAAGGCGGCGAAGCGGGCCCCGGGAGCGTTTCACCTCTGCTACTGCCACACCCCGGTCCGCTACCTCCACGACCAGTTCGACGACTACCTCCGGGGGCGAGGGCCTCTCGTCACCTCCGTCGCGCGCCTCGTGCGCGCCCCGCTCCGCGCCCGGGACGTGGCGACGGCGCCGCGGGTCGACGCCTTCCTCGCGAACTCCGAGAACGTCCGCGGCCGGATCGCGCGGATCTACGGGCGCGACTCCCGCGTCGTCCCGGCCCCCGTCGACACCGCCTTCTACACGCCCGACCCGGGACCGGGCCGCCGCGAGGGCCTCCTCGTCGTCTCGGCGCTGGCGCCCTACAAGAGGCTCGACGACGCCCTCGAAGCCTCGTCCCGGCTCGGCGTCCCCCTCACGATCGCGGGCTTCGGCCCCGAGGAACGGAGGCTGCGCGCCCTCGCCGGCCCGAACGTCCGCTTCGCCGGGTCGCCGGCAGACGCGGAGCTGCGGGAGCTCTACCGCTCGTCCGAGCTCGTCCTGATGCCGGGCGAGGAGGACTTCGGCATCGTCCCTCTCGAGGCGCAGGCGTGCGGGGCCCCGGTCGTCGCCCTCGGGAGGGGCGGCGCGCTCGAGACCGTCGTCGACGGTGTCACCGGCGTCCTCTACCCCGAGCCCGGACCCGGCCCGCTCGCCCGCGCGATCGAGCGCGCCCGCTCGGAGCGCTTCGACGAGGACGGTCTCGTCGCGAACGCGCGCCGGTTCTCCGAGCCCGAGTTCCGGGCGCGGTTCCTCGTCGCCGCGGGGGATGCGCTCGACGAAGCGGGACGCGGTGACCTCGCCGGGGCGCTGCCGGCCGCGGAACCTTAGAATCCGGCGGGAGACCCCGTGATCCAGAAACAGGCCCGGCGCCTCCAGGCCGTCTTCCTCGCATCCGACGTCGCGGCCACGTGCTCGGCGCTCCTCGCCGCCTACGTCATCCGCTTCGAGACCGTGTGGCCCATTCCCCTCGGGCCGCAGCCGCTCGGGAACTACGCGTCGCTCATCCCCGTCATCGCCCTCCTGTGGCCCGTCGTCTTCTACTTCCACCGCCTCTACCAGCTCCGGCGCGACCGCTCCTCCATCGACGAGGCGCTCGCCATCGTCATGGCGGCCTCCCTCGCGACGCTTCTCCTCGTCGGTCTCCTCTCGTTCTGGCGAGCCTGGTCGTTCAACCGCGCGCTCCTCGTCCTGTTCCTCCTCCTCGACGTCGTCCTCGTCTCCCTCGGGCGATTCGCGATCTGGAGGTACCTCGAGAAGGTCTGGACCGCGGGGGTGGGAGTCCGGCGAGCGCTCATCGTCGGCGCCGGGAACGCGGGTCACGCGATCGCCGACAAGCTCCTCGACCACCCGGCCACCGGGCTCAAGCCGGTCGGCTTCGCCGACGACGACGCGAACCGCAGCGGCGAGGCCTACCGCGGCCTCCCCATCCTCGGGACGACGGCCGACGTCCGGGAGCTGCTCGCGGCGCACGAGGTGGACACGATCTTCCTGGCACTCCCCGTCGACGCCTACCGGACGATGCTCGCGATCCTGAAGGACGTCGGGAACGAGATGGTCGACATCCGCATCGTCCCCGACCTCTTCCAGTTCGTCACGTTCAAGGCGGGCGTCGAGGACTTCGACGGCCTCCCCGTCATCAACCTGACGCAGCGCCCCCTCGAGGGGTGGAACTCCCTCGTGAAGAGGACGATGGACATCGTCCTCTCGGCCGCAGGGCTCGTCGTCCTCGCCCTGATGCTCCCCTTCATCGCGCTCGCAATCTGGCTCGAGGACCGCGGGCCGGTCTTCTACACGCAGGAGCGGATGGGGCTCGACGGTCGCCTCTTCCGGATCCTCAAGTTCCGCTCGATGCGCGTCGGGGCCGAGGACGAGACCGGCGCCGTCTGGGCGAAGGAGGGGGACGCCCGCCGCACCCGGGTCGGGGCCTTCCTCCGGAGCACCTCCCTCGACGAGGTCCCACAGCTCGTCAACATCCTCACGGGAGACATGTCGCTCGTCGGGCCGCGCCCCGAGAGGCCGGAGTTCGTCCGCGAGTTCAAGGAGAAGTTCCCGCAGTACATGCTCCGCCACCGCGTGCGGGCCGGCCTGACCGGCTGGGCGCAGGTCCACGGCTGGCGCGGGAACACGAGCCTCTCGAAGCGGATCGAGTACGACCTCTACTACATCGAGAACTGGAGCCTCGCGCTCGACCTGCAGATCCTCTGGAGGACGGCGACGCGCAGCTTCCGGGACGAGAACGCCTACTAGTGTCGCGTCCCGGAAGTCTGGTTATTTCGCACGACGGGCCTTCTTGAGGACTTCATCGGCAGGCTCCATCGTTCGGGGTCACACATCGTTTGTCATTTGGGGTCAGGCGTGAAATCGTGTATTGTTAAACAATACACGATTTCACGCCTGACCCCGGTCCGGGATGACCCCGGTCCGGGAGGATCACGATCGGCGGTCCCGCCTTCAGCGGTCCGGCCGGCGCGGCCGCAGCTCCCTGAGGAGCCCCTCGAGCCGTTCCTCCTCCGAGGGGGGCGTCGGCCGCCCCCCGAACGACTCCGCGACGTACGCCCGGACGATCTCCCGCGAGGCGCGGCCCGCGCCGAGGCGGTCGG
>CAZNSS010000583.1:0-3028 GCA_964575465.1 uncultured Holophagales bacterium
CTGCTGCTCGATCTGCGAGTAGAGGCGGGCGTTCTCGACCGCGACGCCGATCGTCGAGGCGACCGCCGTCAGGAGCTCGAGACCCTCTCCCGGGAGCGGGCGGCGGGTCACGCCGTTGTCGACGATGAGGACGCCGACGCTCCGACCTCTCGCCATGAGGGGCGCGACGAAGACCTCCGCGGAGCCGAGGATCGGGACGAGGTGACGCGTGGCGGCGCCGCTCGCGTCGGGGAGGTCGCGGAGCCGGAAGCCGACGCCGTCGCGGACGGCCGGAACGATCGGCGAGAGCGGGTCGTCGAGGCGCACCGAGAGCCGGCCGAGAAGGAGGGCCTGCTCGGGCGTCAGGCCGCGGCTCCGGGCTCCGGAGAGGGACTTTCGGAGGTCGTCGACGAGGAGGACGAGGGCCCGGTCGTAGTCGAGGTGCCGCGTCACCGCCTCGAGGCTCCGGTCGACGACCTCGAGCGGGTCGAGGGATGCCGAGGCGGCCAGCGCCACCTCGCGCAGGGCCGTCAGCTCCGCGACCTTCCCCCGGAGGGCGAGGGTCGACTGCTGGACCTCCGCGTAGGCCGCCTGCACCCGGTCCACCTGGCTCTCGGCGGTCGCCCGCTGCTCCCCGATCAGCCGGTCCTGCTCCTGCCTGTCCTTCTGGAGCCGCCGGAGCCTCACGAAGTGCCACGACGCGGCGACGGGGAGGAGGACCAGCGGCGCCGCGACGGCGGCTCCCGGGAGACCCGACACCGCCCAACCGGCGAGCGCCGCCGTGGCGGCCGCCCCGCTCACGAGCAGGGGCGTGCCGCGGGGGCGCGGGTCCTCCCAGGTGAAGCGCCACTCGCAGCAGTCGTCCCCGCGCGCCTGGCACCTCAGCTCGTCGACGACGGCCCAGGGCTGCCCGGGATAGATCAGGGCGGGGATCGAGGCGTAGGTCCCCTGGTAGGCCGCGCAGGAAGCGACGAGCCACCGCTCCTGGAGCTCCTCGCGCAGGTCCTCGAGCTGCGACGCCGCGTACCACCTCACGACGGCGGAGCGGGCCGTCGTCTCCACGACGCGGACGTCGGTCTGGACGAACTTCTCCGTCGCCCGCGCGAGAAGGGCGTAGGCCTGCCGGAGGCCGAACGGCCTGAAGATCGCCGCGATCGTCGCCGGGACGACCTTCGAGCCGCGCGTGAAGTAGAAGTACTCCACGCCGGCGAACTCGCGACAGATCTCGTTGACGAAGAGCTCGAACTCGCGCGAGTAGTTGTTCCCCTCGACGAGGAGCGCCTCGGACGTGACGTGGTAGCGGGCGTCGGGGGTCAGCGCGTTCAGCCGCTCGACGAGACGGGCCATGAGGCGCGCGGTCACGGCCTCGGCCCGCACGGACCGCTCCGCGACGGGCGGGACCATGGGCAGCGCCTGCAGCTCGCGGTCGAGCGCGAGGTCCGCGGCATGGCGGATCGTCCCGGCGATGAGCTTCCCGTTGACGTGCCGGATCGGACGGCCGTCGAAACCACGTCCGAACGGGATCGTCGTCAGCGTCGGCAGGGGCGACAGCGGAGGGTCGGGAACCACCTGAGCGGGGACGATACGGCATCCCTGTCCCGGCCCGCCCCGGCGGGATCAGGAGGTGGGGCGCGGCACGAGGTCGCCGGGAGGGAAACCCATCGACAGGCGGACGGCGGCGTATTCCACCGTGTGGCGGCCGTCCCTGCGGCGAACGACGAGAGGTGCCTCCACGAACGGGAGCCCCTCGCGACCTCGCGGCAGGCCTTCGGGGAGGTCCTCGGCGCGCGACGCGGCGAAGAGGGCGACGAGGGGCGGCTCCCCCTCGCGGAAGACGACGTCGCGGCTCCGGAGGAGGACGAGCCGGTCCCTCTCGAGCGCCGCCTCGGCTTCCTCCCGGCGCGCCGTCGGCCAGACGAACGCGAAGAGGCCGCCGGGCGCCAGGTTTCTCCGGGCGGCCTCCGAGTAGGCGCCGACGGCCCCGCGAAGGGTGATCCTCGCCGGGACGGCCTGCGGGTGACGCGGCTCCGTCGCCGTCCCCGGCTCGAAGTAGGGGGGCGCGCCGAGGACGAGGTCGAACGGGGCCTCGCCGGCGATCGCCTCCGGGTCGCGCAGGTCGCCTTCCCGCAGGGTGAAACGGCAGGAGAGGCCGTTGTAGAGGACGCTCTTCCTCGCGAGCGCGATCGAGAACGGCTGCGCCTCGAGCGTGACGACGCGCGCGCCCGGCAGCTTCCACGCTGCCGCCATCGCGACCGAGCCGATGCCGGAGCCGAGGTCGAGGAGCCGCTCGACGCGCGGCGCGCACCGGACGCCGTACCAGGAGACGAGGAGGTCGTCCGTGGAGTAGCGGTGCCCGCGCGCAGCCTGGAAGATCCGGAAGCGCCCGCAGAGGTAGTCGAGCGTCTCGCCCTCCCCGGGCAGGGGGCCGCCGGGAGGGGGCGGTCCCGGCCGCCGCCATCCGCGGAAAACGTCGTCGTCCCGGCCCGGACCGTCCATCCCGCCGAGGGTATCGGGAACGCGGCCCTGGCGCGACGGCCGTGCGACGATCCGGCCATGAACGGCACGGCCGCCTCGTACGACAGCCTCCCCTTCGGCAGCCGCGCCATCCGCGAGAGCCACCCTTCTCACCTCGCCGCCGTCGGCCGCCTGTTCGGGCTCGTCACCCCTCCTCCGGAGACGGCGCGGGTCCTCGAGCTCGGCTGTGCCGAAGGGGGCAACGTACTCCCGATGGCCGTCGGCTCAGCCGGCGCCACGTTCCTCGGAATCGACCTCTCGGAACGGCAGGTCGCGGCCGGCGAGAGGAGGCGCGCGACCCTCGGGCTCGGAAACGTCGAGCTCCGTGTCGCGGACGTCGCGGCGTTCGACCCAGGCCCCGGTACGTACGACTACGTCGTCGCTCACGGCCTCTATTCGTGGGTCCCCGAGCCGGTCGCCGAGGCTCTCCTGGCGCTCGCCGGGCGCGTCCTCTCCCCGGGTGGCGTCGCGTACGTCTCCTACAACACCTACCCCGGCTGGCACCTGCGCGGCCTCGTGCGCGACCTCCTCGTCC
>CAZNSS010000584.1:0-3024 GCA_964575465.1 uncultured Holophagales bacterium
GGCTCCGAGCTCGTCCGGGTCACCGTGAACCTCCCCGAGGCGGCCGCCGCGGTCCCCGAGATCCGCCGGAGGCTCGACGACGCCGGCTGCGACGTCCCGCTCATCGGCGACTTCCACTACAACGGTCACACGCTCCTGACGAACCACCCGGAGATGGCGAAGGCGCTCGCGAAGTACCGGATCAACCCCGGGAACGTCGGCACGGGCCGACGGCGCGACGAGCAGTTCGCGACGATCTGCGCGGTCGCCCGCGAGAACGGCCGGGCGGTGCGGATCGGCGTCAACGGCGGCTCCCTGAACCAGGAGCTCGTCATGGCGAAGATGCAGGAGAACACCGACCGGGACCTCGGAAGGACGCCGGAGGAGGTCCTGAACGAGTGCATGGTCCTCTCCGCGCTCCAGTCGACGGAGCTCGCGCTCGAGTGCGGCCTCGCGAAGGAGCAGATCGTCATCTCCTGCAAGGTCTCGCGCCCGCGCGACCTGATCTCGCTCTACAGGGACCTCGCCTCGAAGACGGGCCAGCCGCTCCACCTCGGCCTCACCGAGGCGGGGATGGGAACGAAGGGGCTCGTCTGGTCGGCCGCGGCGATGGGGGTGCTCCTCGCCGAGGGGATCGGCGACACGATCCGCGTCTCCCTCACGCCGCGCCCGGGCGGCGACCGGCGCGAGGAGGTCTACGCGGCCTGCGAGCTCCTCCAGTCGCTGGGCCTCCGGGCGTTCGCGCCGAGCGTCACCGCCTGCCCCGGCTGCGGCCGGACGACGTCGACGACGTTCCAGGAGCTGGCCGAGCGGATCCAGGGCTACGTGCGCGAGAAGATGCCTCTCTGGAAGGCCGAGCGCGAGGGCGTCGAGACGATGACGCTCGCCGTCATGGGCTGCATCGTGAACGGCCCGGGCGAATCGAGGGCGGCGAGCATCGGCATCAGCCTCCCCGGGACCGGAGAGGCGCCGAGCTGCCCCGTCTACGTGGACGGGCAGAAGTTCACGACGCTGAAGGGGTCGTACGAAGAGCTCTCGGCCGCCTTCCAGGCGCTCGTCGACGACTACGTCGCGACGAAGTATCCGAGGAGGGAGCCGGCGGGCCCGGGAGCCTGAAGTCACGCGCGCCGGTTCGCCGCGATCGCGATAACCTCCGTAGTCGATGAGCGCGCATCCCTCCGACCGCTTCGACGACAAGGCCCTGGTGAAGGGAACGATGATCCGGGCCCACCTGAGCTGGGCCGCCAACCGGTTCGGTCCCGGCCTCGAGACGGTGAACCAGGGGCTCTCCGCCCCCGTCCTCGCCCTCCTCTCGCGCCCCATCCTGCCGACGGCCTGGATCCCCTTCTCGGCCCTCATCGAGCTGGACCGCGCCATCGCCGCCGCCGCCGGGGGCGACCCCGCCGAGACCTGGCTCGCGCTCGGCCGGCACTCGGCCGCGCTCAACCTGACGGGCGTCTACAAGAGCTTCATCAGCGGCGAGCCGCATCGCTTCTTCGAGCGGATGACCGTCCTGCACCACCAGTTCCAGACGTTCGGCCGCTCCGCCTACGAGCGGCTCGGCGAGCGGGCGGGACGGATCCGGATCGAGAACCCCTCGGCCTTCTCGCCGGTCTACTGCATCTCGGGCGCGGGCTACTACGAAGAGGCCCTCCGCCTCCTGCAGGCGCCCGGGCCCGTCGAGGTCCGCGAGGCCGCCTGCGTCACCCGCGGCGCCCCGTCCTGCACCTTCGAGCTCTCCTGGTGAATCCCGCGGACCGCGGGCCGAACGGACCGGAAGCAGAGCTCGCCCTCCTCGAGCACGTCGCGCGGACCATCGGCGACTTCGTCCTCGTGATGGGCGTCGACGGAAACCTGACGTACGTGAACGAAGCCGTCCTCGAGCGTTCCGGCTGGACCCGCGAGGAGCTCCTCGGGCGCCCCTGGCGGCTCTTCCTCGCCCCCTCGAACCCGCCCGGTATCGACGAGCGGATCGTCTCCGAGACCCGCGCGGGCGGCTTCCGGGGGGACCTCCTCAACGTCACCAGGGCGGGAGAGGAGTTCTGGGTCGCCCTCCGGACCTCGGTCCTGCGGCGGGACGGCGAGGTCGCCGGGTTCGTCTCGATCTCGCGGGACATCGGCGAGCGAAAGCGGGCGGAGGCCGAGCTGACCGCGGCGAGGGACGCGGCGGAGGCGGCGAGCCGGGCGAAGACCGAGTTCCTCGCCAACATCAGCCACGAGATCCGGACGCCGATGAACGCCGTCATCGGGATGGCGGGCCTGCTCCTCGACACCGCGCTGACGCCCGAGCAGCGGGACTACGTCGAGACGATCCGGACGAGCGGCGACACGCTGCTGACGCTCCTGAACGACGTCCTCGACTTCTCGAAGATGGAGTCGGAGAGGCTCGAGCTCGAGAGCCGTCCGTTCTCCTTCCGCGACGCGGTGGAGGACTGCTTCGACCTCGTCGCGCCGCAGGCCGCGGGGAAGGGGATCGACCTCGCCTATCGCGTCGACCCCTCGGTCCCGGAGATGCTCCTCGGAGACGTCACGCGCGTGCGACAGGTCCTCCTGAACCTCCTCTCGAACGCCGTGAAATTCACCCAGGCCGGCGAGGTGCTCCTCCGCGCCTCCGCCCGACGCGAGGAGGGCCGGAGCCACCTGGTCGAGATCGTCGTCCGCGACACCGGCATCGGCATCCCGCAGGCCCGCCTCGACCGGCTCTTCCGGAGCTTCAGCCAGGTCGACCCGTCGACGACCCGTCAGTTCGGCGGGACGGGCCTCGGCCTCGCGATCTGCAAGCGGCTCGCCGAGAAGATGGGGGGCGGCATCTCGGCCGAGAGCGAGGGGCGCGGCACGACGTTCCGGGTGACGATCGCCGTCCCGGAGGGCCCGCCGCCGCGGAACGCCGGGGGCGTCCCGGGCCTCGAGCGCCTCGGCGGGCAGCGGGTCCTCGTCGTCGACGACGGCGCCGCCGCGCGCGAGACGCTCGCCGAGACGCTCGCCGGCTGGGGGATGCTCCCTCGGGCGACCGCCTCGGCGCGCGAGGCGCTCGCCTGGGTCGAG
>CAZNSS010000585.1:0-3024 GCA_964575465.1 uncultured Holophagales bacterium
TCGGCGGCCCGGAGGGCGGCGGCGACGGCCTCGGCCGACCGGGCCGGAAGGCCGGAGGCGAGCGCCTCCTCGAGGACTCTCCGCGCCTCGCCGTCACCATCCCGCGAAGACTCCACGCCCGCGAGCCGTAGCGCCGTCAGCCCGAGGACGATCGGGGCCGGCGCCGCCCTCCAGGCGGGGACCGGGGGCGAGTCGAGCCACGGGACGTCGCGACAGCCGGGCCGGGTTCCGAGCCCCTGCGCAACGGCCGGCGAGAGCCCCAGGCCGTGAGCGCCGAGGAAGGAGAGGAGACCGGCGAGGCGCACGAGGTAGGCGGCGTGCTCGGAGTCCGTGAGGTCGGTGGGGAGCGGACGCGGCGCCGGCGCTGGTCCGAGCACCCACGCCCCGCCCCACCGACGGCCCCAGGTGAAGCCGGGAAGCGCGGCGTGAACGAGGCGGCAGACCTCCGCCGCTCCGGCGAGCACGTCGGCCCCGGGGATCACCCATTCCGCCCGCCGCGCGGTCGTTCCCTCCGCCCGTCGATTCTCGCGCACACCCTCTCCGCTGGTTGGCGCGATCTTCGCACGCCCCGCCGGGGGGCCGGAGTTTCCGTCAGGCCGTCTTCACGAGCGCCGCCCAGTCGTCCCAGAACGCGGGATAGGACTTCGAGACGACCCCGGGCTCGTCGATCGAGCACCCTTCGGGGAGGACGAGGGCGAGGACCGCCGCGGCCATCGCGACGCGATGGTCGTCCATCGCCGCGAAGTCCGCTCGCCGGGGGCGTCCGGAGGGCCCTTCCACGACGAGTTCCCGGTCGTTCTCGGAGACCTCCTCGCGCGCCACAGCCCCCGCCCTTCGGAGGAGGTCGAGCGCGGCGGAGAGGCGGTCCGATTCCTTCCCCCGGAGGCGCTCGACCCCCCGGAGACGGGACGTCCCGCGCGAGAAGGCGAGCAGCGCCGAGAGCGGAAGGGCCGCGTCCGGCGCGGGGTCCACGTCCGCGTCGACCGGGAGGACGCCGCCGCCCACGACGACGAGGACGGCTCCCTCGCCCTCTCCCTCCCACCGAAGGCGTCCGCCGGCCTCGCAGGCCCACCTGCGGAAGAGCGCGTCGGGCTGCCGGGAGGCCGGGTCGAGCCCTTCGATCCTCGCTTCACCGCGCGAGAGGAGGGCGCCGGCGATCGGGAAGCAGGCGGCCGAGTCGTCGCCGGGAACGACGTACCGCGCCGCGCGGTAGGAGCCGTCCGGAGCGAACGTCCCCAGGACGTCGCGCGTCAGGTCGACGTAGGCGCCCGAGACGGGGCGCCCCTCGGCGCGCACGCTCAGCCCGCCCGCGACGAGGGGCGAGACGAGGAGGAGCGCCGAGACGAACTGCGACGAGACGTCGGCGCGGATCGGGACCTCGCCTCCCGTCAGCCTGCCCCCTTCGACGCGGAGCGGAAGGTAGCCCTCCCGGACGAGCGCCTCGATGCGGGCGCCCCGGAAGCGGAGCGCCTCGACGAGGGGGCCCATCGGCCTCTCGCGCATCCGAGGGCTCCCGTCGAGGACGAATCTTCCCGGGAGGGCCGAGAGGAGCGCCAGGAGAAACCGTGCAGGCGTCCCTGCCGGCCCGACGTCCAGCCGGAGCTCCACCTCTCCTGAACCCGACAGGGGTCCGGTCACCGCCCAGGAGCGGGGACCGACGACGATCCTCGCCCCCAGTCGCCCGAGCGACTCCGCGAGGACACGGGTGTCATCCGAATCGAGGGGGGCGACGATCTCGCTTCGCCCCGGCGCGAGCGCGGCCGCCACGAGGGCCCGGTTCGTGAGGCTCTTGGAGCCGGGGACGCGAACGGTTCCCTGTATCCGGCCCCGCGGGAGCTTCATCCGGGGACCTCCCGGCGAACGGCCCTCGGGGCGCTCGGCTCCTCCACGAGCCGCAGCGTGCCGTCGGGCCCGATCTCCGCGTGCCGGCGTTCCTCGAGCCAGGCGGGGAGCACCCTCGTCACGCCGCACTCTCCGTCGTAGAGCCTCTCGACGTGGAAGTGCCCCACGAGGAGCTCGTCGTAGCCTGACTTCCGGGCCCGTTCCCCCTCGCGACGGAGCTCGGCCTCGGGAAGGACCCGCTTGTGGCGGAAGTTCGTCCGGTAGAGCCGGGCCTCCGTCCTCGAGACGATCGCGCGGGCGAGCGGCCCCGGGATCAGGCCGAGAGCCGCACGGGAGGCCGGGTTTTTCGAGACGCGCCGCCAGAAGCGGTACGGGAGGTCCCGCGTGTTGACCCGGTCCCCGTGGACGAAGGCGTACCGCCGCGGGCCGACGGAGAGTCCGTCCGTGTCGCCGTAGGCGGCGAAGGCCCTCGCCCACCGGGTCCCGCGGAGAAAGAAGTCCCGGTTCCCCTCGACGTATCGGAGCTCGACGCCGCGGGCCGCGAGGTCGTCCCACGCGGCGAGGACCCTCCGGATGAGGGGGGTTTCCAGCTTCTCGCTCCCGATGAAGTAATGGAAGATGTCGCCGAGGAGGACGACCGTCCCGAAGCCGCGGGAGACGACGTCCTCGAGCGCCGCGAGGAAGTCGTCCGCATCGCCTTCGGCCTGGCCGAGGTGGGAGTCTGCGAAGACCGCCACCCCGTCTCCCGTGGCCGGGCGCGGCTTCGGATAGGGGACCACGGTGGGATTCTATCGGCCCGGGTCACTCACCCTCGGTCCGGCCGTTGACGCGGCTCACGTCCCCGGCGAAGCCCCGGTGATAGGTTCCCCTCGAAAGGCCATGTCGATCTTCCGCGCCCTAGGCGCCTTCCTCGCGGCCGCGGCCCTTGCCCCGGCCTCCCTCGCGGCTCCGGCCGGAAGGGCGGAGCCTTTCGTCGGGAGCGGCCTCCGGGAGCGCCTGGCGGCCGAGGGACGGGTCCGCGTCCTCGTCTCGCGCAACGTGGCCGCGGACGGGCCGGAGGAGATACCGGCGGGACTCGAGGTCGCCCGGACCCTCTCCGGAGGACGGCTCCTCGCCGGCTGGCTGACCGCCGACGGCCTGGCGACCCTGCGCCGCGACGGCGCCACGCGCGCCGTCGTCGTC
>CAZNSS010000586.1:0-3020 GCA_964575465.1 uncultured Holophagales bacterium
GCGGGGGGACTCCCCGCGGGGCTGCCGTTAGAAGCGGAGGCCGACCGAGACGCGGAAGGTCCGCGGGAGCTGATAGCTCGCCGCGCCCGTGGCCTGGCCGAACGTCGAGGCGTAGTTCCAGTTGTACTGGGGCGCCGCGCCGCCGGTCGCTGCGGGGCCCTGCTTCGGCGTTTCGGTGAAGGGATTGAACGCCGCAAACTGGTTCGCCGTGGCACCCGTGCTCACTCGGGTCTGGATGCTCGTGCTGATTCCCCCCGTCTGGTTCGGCGGGGTGCTCGCGGCCTGCTGGTTGAAGACGTTCAGGACCTGGGGCTCGACGAAGAGCTCGAGCGAGCCCGCCGGCCGGAAGCTGAAGTTCAGCGAGAGGTCGGTCGTGTAGGTCGTGGGCGTGCGGAAGGCGTCTCGCGCGGTGAAGTAGTACGTCACGGTCGACGGCTCGTTCAGGTAGGCGGCGTTCGTCGCGGCGTCCACGTACGGCCGGGAGTCGACGGTGCCGACGGCGCCGTATGGAAGTCCCGTGGTGACCTGCTGGAGGACGCTGAAGGACGACTTGAACCAGGTGGCGTTGATCGGGAGGTCCCAGATCGCCCAGAGGCGGATCTTATGGCGCTGGTCCGACGCGAGATCTCCCACCGGGCGGGTCCACGCCGCGTCCTTGTACTCGGGATAGAAGGGAGCGACGCTCCGGAGCGAGCCGCTCGCCTGGTTCTCGCCGTCGAACGTTCCCCTGAGGCGCGACCAGGTCCAGTTGCCCTGTACCTGGAGACTGTCGAGGAAGCGGTAGCTCGCGTTCAGCGTGAAGCCCCAGTACGTCCTTTCCTCGTCGTTGGTGTTCACGACGATCTGCTTGTCGAACGTCCGGGTCACGCCGGCGAGCGATCCGGAGACGGTTCCCGTCCCGAGGTCGGCACGGGTCGCGTAGAAATCGCTCCAGGTGCGGTAGACGACGTCGCCTCGAACCATGCCTTTCGTCCCGAGCCGCTTCGTGAGGCCGAACGCGAACTCGTCGGTGCTTGGGGAGACGAGGGTCCCGTCGATGTTCGGGTTGATGCCAGGAATGGAGGGAGTGCCGCGGATCGTGCGGCCGGTGCCGCCGTTGGCGTCGAACCACGCGAAGACGCCCCGGATGGCCTCTTCGGTGCCGACGAGCGTCGTGGCGTTCGGGTCGGGGTTGAACTGTGGGCCGCGGTAGTCGAAGTCGACCGTCGCTGGCTGGCCTGCAATCGAGGCCGCGTCGCCCTGGGCGTTGTTGATCCCCGCGACGTACTTGGCGTAGGAGGCGTTCACGATCATGTCGCCGTCGGCCTTGACGTCCCACGTCAGGCCGAGGCGCGGGCTGAAAGCGCCGTCGTCGACGGTCGTCTTCCCCGTGCCGTCCTTGCCGTCGTTCTTGTCATAGCGGACGCCGACGTTGAAGCTGAAGTTCCGGTTCAGAGTCCAGGTGTCGTTCAGGAAGAAGGAATAGGTCTTGAACGAGTTCCCCTGCGTTCCCTGAAGGATCGGGGTCCAGCGGATGAACGTGGGGGAGTTTCCCGTGGCCGAGGTCGTGATCTGGGGGTAGACGACGCCGTTTCTCACGATGACGTTCGTCGTGTAGATGCGGTAGTCGCTCCCCGACTGCTTGTTGTTCGAGAAGCGCTGGTCGTCGTACATCTCGCCGCCCAGGACGATGTTGTGCGACCCGAGGCTCTTGGTGGAGAGGAAGTAGGTGCCCTTGAGGAGGGCCTGGTCGGCGTCGCGCTTCTCGGGGTCGCAGACGCCGCAGAAGGTGGGCGACCACCAGCGGTACCCGGTGGCGTTGTTCACCATCAGGGTGCCGAAGATCCGGTCGGTGTAGCGAGAGCCCGAGTTGATGAAGCTGAACGTCCGCGAGGAATACTGCGCCTCGAGGAAGAAGTTGTCGGTGATCGTCCCCGAGTAGTTGCCGGAGATCAGCTCCTGCGGGGTCTCGCGGGTGTAGAGGCTGTCGAGGTCGTAGATCGTGCCGAACGAATTGTTCTTGTCGGTCTGGTCGATCTTCTGGTAGTTCCCGAGGATGGTGTGCTTGCCGGCGATGGAGAAGGTGAGCTTCCCCTCGTAGCGCGTCTGGTCGACGCCGGTCACGTAGGGAGCGTTCACCGGCGCGGTGGTGTTCGCGCTGGTCTCGGAGTCCCGGAGGCGGCCCGCGCCGAAGAACCAGAGAGTGTCCTTGAGGATCGGGCCGCCGATGGTCGCCTCGTAGGCCGGGATGATCTTGTCGACCTTGACCTCGGGGTTGACGCCGGCCGCGTTCCGGTAGTCGGTCTTCAGCGTCCACTTGTCGTTGGTGAAGCTCGTCCGGAAGGAGCCGCTGAAGGTGTTGCCACCCGACTTCGTGATGACGTTCACGACGCCGCCGGTGAAGCGGCCGTACTCGGCGCTGATGCCCGAGGTCGAGACCGTCTGCTCCTGGATGGCGTCCTCGATGAAGAGGGCGTACGGGGTGTTCCGCAGGTTGTCCTGGATTGCGACCCCGTTGACGAGGAAGAGGTTCTCGAAGGACATGGCCCCGGAGATGACGGCATTGCCGCTCGGTCCCGAGCCCGCGACACCCGGCGCGAGGTTGACGGCCGAGGCGATCGTGCGCGCCGTCGGGAGCTTGGCGAGCGTGTCGGTCGTGACGGTCGTCGAGTTCTGCTGCGTCTGGGAGATCGTCTCCTTCTGGGCGACGACGACCGCCTCGGCCGCGACCGAGGAGATGGACATGTTCACCTGGAGCTGGCTCGTCTGGGCGGCCGAGAGCTTCACCTGCCGGGTGACGGTCTGGAAGCCGCTCATCGTGAGAGTGATGTTGTAGTCACCGGCAGGGAGCTGGGGGAGGACGAAGTCGCCGTTGATCGAGGTGACCGCGGTTCGGCTGCCTTGAAGGGACGGCGACTTGGCGGTGACGGTGACCCCGGGGAGCCCCTGTCCTTCGTTGACGACCCGGCCCGTCAGGACGGCGGTTGGGTTGCCCTGCGCGAAAGCGACCCCCGCGAAGAGGACCGCTGCCACGAGGAGGG
>CAZNSS010000587.1:0-2996 GCA_964575465.1 uncultured Holophagales bacterium
GCCTCCGTCCCGGCCGATTTCGAGCCGGCGAAGGGGGCGGGGGGCGGGGCGCTCGCCGTCGTGATCGACGACGTCGGGAACGCCGACGGGTCGCTCGAGCGGCTCGAGCGGCTCGACGGGCCGCTCGCGATCGCCGTCCTCCCCGACGCGCCGAGGGCGCGGGACGCCGTGGCGCTCGCGAAGCGAAAGGGGTGGGACCTCCTCGTCCACCTCCCGATGGCGGGAGCGAGGGGGCCGTCCGAGCTGGCGACGATCTCGTCCGGGGACGACGACGCGACGATCGCGCATCGCGTCGAAGGGGCGATCGGCCGGGTCCCGGGGGCGATCGGCCTCAACAACCACCAGGGCTCGGTGGCGACCGCCGACCGCCGCGTCGTCCGGGCCGTCCTGACGGTCGTGAGGGAGCGGGGGCTCTTCTTCCTCGACTCGCGGACGTCCGCCGCGTCGGTCGCCGCCGAAGAGGCGCGCGCCCTGGGCCTGGCGACGATCCCCAGGGACGTCTTCCTCGACGACGCCCGGACCGAGGCCGCGACCGAGGGAGGCGTCCCGGAGGCCCTCGCGAGCGCCTGGTCGCGCGCCCTCGCGCTCGCCGCCTCGAAGGGGCACGCCGTCGTCATCGGGCACCCGAGCGAGGCGAGCGTCGCGTTCCTCGCGACCCGCCTGCCCGCGCTCGAGGGGCGCGGCGTCCTCCGCGTGAGGCTCTCCGAGCTCGTCGACTGACCGGCGCTATCATCGCGGCACCAATCCGGAAGCAGATGGGGGATGACGCGATGGAGCTCTTCACGGACGTCGAGCTGAACGCCGGGCAGGCGGAGGTCATGGGGCGGGCGATGCTCGCCGTGGCGCGGGCCGACGGGGCCGCCGAGCCGCGCGAGGTCGCGCTCATCGAGAGCTTCGGCCCCGTCGACACGACTGCCCCGGACCCGGAGCCCGCCGAGGTCACCGCCGCCTTCCCGGAGGCTCCCGGCCGCGAGCTCCTGCTCAAGTCGCTCCTCCTCGTCGCCCTCGTCGACGGCGACTACAGCGACGCCGAGAGGTCCCTCGTCTCCTCCTACGCCGGGGCGTGCGCCGTACCCCCGGCCCGGCTCGAGGAGCTCGCGAGCGGCGTGAAGGCCTTCCTCATGGGGCCCCTGCTCGGCCTCGCGAACACCCCCGCCGTCGTCGAGGTCTCCCGCAAGCTCCGCGTGTAGGGGTCAGGTCTTGATTTTCTACTATAGCGGCGCCGGCCGGGCTCCGTCCGCATAGACTCCCGGGCGCCATGCGCGCCCGCACGCTCTTCCCCGCGCTCCTCCTCGCCCTCCTCCTTTCGCCGACGGCCTCCGGCGCGGCTCCCTCCGTGCCGACGCCCTCGGACTTCCTGAAGATGCAGGTCGGTGCCGATCGGCAGCTCGCGGACTGGCGACAGATCGTGTCGTACTTCCGCGCCCTCGACGCCGCGTCGGACCGCGTCGAGGTGACGACGATCGGGAAGTCGGCGCTCGGCGAGGAGATGGTCCTCGCGGCGATCTCCTCCCCGGAGAATCTCGCGAACGAGGCCCGGATCCGCGAGATCGCCCGGCGCCTCGCCGACCCGCGGGGGCTCTCGGAGGCGGACGCGGCGGCGCTCGTGAAGGAAGGGAAGGCCGTCCTCCTCGTGACCTGCGCGATCCACGCGAGCGAGATCGCTTCGACGCAGATGGCGATGGAGTGGGCCCACGCCCTCGCGACGGCCGAGGACGCCGAGACGAAGCGGCGCCTCTCGGAGGTCGTCCTGCTCCTCGTCCCCTCGCTCAACCCCGACGGGAACCGGATGGAGGTCGACTGGTACCGGAAGAACCTCGGGACGCGGTGGGAGGGGAGCCGGATGCCGTGGCTCTACCACCATTACGCGGGACACGACAACAACCGCGATTTCACGCAGCTGACGCAGCCCGAGACGAAGGCAATCAGCCGCGTCCTCTACCACGACTGGTTCCCGCAGGTCTTCCTCGACGAGCACCAGATGGGCGCGAACGGCCCGCGGATGTTCGTCCCGCCCTACGCCGAGCCGCTCGACCCCGACATCCACCCGCTCGTCGTCCGCGAGGTGAACATGATCGGGTCGCTCATGTCGATGCGGCTCGAGCAGGCCGGCAAGGCCGGCGTCATCTCCGCGTGGACGTTCGACGCCTCGTGGCCCGGCGGCTCGAAGAACACGGCGTGGTGGAAGAACGTGACGGGCGTCCTGACCGAAGTCGCCTCGGCCCGCCTCGCGACGCCGGTCGACGTCCCTCCCACGGAGCTTCGCGGCGGGGGGAAGGGTCTCGTCACCTACGGCACGCAGGTGAACTTCCCGAACCCCTGGCGCGGCGGGAGCTGGCGCCTGCGCGACATCATGGACTACGAGAGAGTCGCTTCCGACGCGATCCTCGAGTACTGCGCGTCCCACCGGGCCGACGTCCTCTCGAACATGCTCGCCCGCGTCCGCGCCTCGATCGGCGCCGCGGCACCGGGCGAGGCCTACCGGATTCCGGCGGGCCAGCGCGACCCGGCGACGGCCCGATCGCTCGTCGCGCTCCTCGTCGAGCACGGCGTCGAGGTGAAGAAGGACGCCTCGGGCGACGCGTGGGTCCCGCTCGAGCAGCCCTACGGCCGCTTCGTCCGGGAGATGCTCGAGCCGCAGCGTTTTCCCGAGGTGAAGCTCGTCCCCGGCAGGGAGATCGTCGCCCCCTACGACGTCACCGCCTGGAGCCTCCCGCTCTCGATGGGCGTGTCGGTCGAGAAGGGCGTCCTCCCGGCCGGCATCGGTCCATGGGGCCCTCCCGGGCCGGTTCCCGTTCCTCTCGCCGGCGCGACCGCCTTCGCCCTCGGGCCCGAGAGTCCGGAGCGCTGGAAGGTCGTCGCCGAGGCCAGAAAGGGGGGCGCGGTGGCGATCCTGCCGAAGGCCGACGGCGCGCGGCCGGCCGGGACGATCGTCCTCGACGCCGGAGCGGCGCAGGCGGCGGCTCGTGTCGCCGCCGACCTCGGCCTGCCCCTCG
>CAZNSS010000588.1:0-2990 GCA_964575465.1 uncultured Holophagales bacterium
CTCGGGCTACGGCGGCATCGAAATGTACAACCGCCAGCTCATCCGCGCGTTCCTCGAGCTTGGACAAGAGCGAGGATTCGCGGTGAGGACGCTGATCCTCAATGACGATGAGAAGGACGTCGATGACCGATACGCCCAGGACGGTGAGGATCGGCCGATCGGGTTCGGCGGGAGGAAGCTCGCCTTCGTTGCCGCGGCCCTCCGCGGGGCCTTCGCGGGACGCCCGGACCTCATCGTTCTGGGGCACGTGCACTTCGCGCGGCTCGGCCGCGTCCTGGGTCGACTCGCCCCCGCATCCCGGCTCTGGTATCTGGCATACGGCATCGACGTCTGGCGCGCCTTGTCGCCAGCGATCCGACGGGGGCTCGCGATTGCCGAGAGCATTCTCGCGATCAGCCGCTACACGGCGGGAGAGCTGCAAAAGAACGCAGACGTGCCGCCAGAGCGGATCGGGCTTCTTCCCTGCGCGCTCGATCCGGCCTGGCAGGCTCGTTACGGACCCGGTGCGCTCGACGCAGGGCCGACGACCGAGGCACCGCCTCTCCTCCTCACCGTCGCCCGCCTCGCGGCGGCAGAGGGCTACAAGGGGGTCGACTCCGTTCTTCGATCCCTTCCCGGGGTTCTGAAAGCGTTGCCGGATCTTCGATACGAGGTCGTCGGCGACGGAGACGACCGTCCGCGGCTCGAGACCCTCGCCGGGGAGCTCGGCGTCCAGGACCATGTTCGATTCCGCGGTCGCCTCGGGCCCGACGAGCTCGCCTCCGCCTACAGGGACTGCACGCTCTACGTGATGCCATCGAGCCACGAGGGCTTCGGGATTGTCTTCCTCGAGGCGGCGCTCTTCGGAAAGCCCTCCATCGGCGGGCGTCACGGCGGGACGCCCGAAGTGATCGACGACGGTGTGACGGGCCTCCTCGTCGAGCGGGAGGACGTTGCGGCTCTCGAGCGCGCTCTCGTCCGTCTCCTGACGGACGAGAAGGGCCGAGCGGAAATGGGCGCAGCCGCGCGCGCGCAGCTCGAGGAACGGTTCACATACGCGCGGTTCCGCTCGGCGCTCTCGGCGCACCTCGAGGCGCGACATGCGTAACGGGGACGGCGAACAGATGACGCCGCCGCTCGACGACCCCGGCTGGACCGTAATCCGGCCGGCGTCCGGGTGGTTCGACCTGCACCTGCGGGACGTCTGGAGATACCGTGACCTCGTCGTCCTCTTCGTGAGGCGGGACTTCGTGTCGGTCTACAAACAGACCGTCCTCGGGCCGCTCTGGTTCCTTCTGCAACCACTCCTGACGACCGTGATGTTCACGCTCGTTTTCGGCCGTCTCGCAGGGATCCCGACCGACGGCGTGCCGCCGTTCCTCTTCTACCTGGCGGGCATCCTCCCGTGGACCTACTTCGCAAGCTGCCTGAACCAGACCTCCAACACCTTCGTCGCGAACGCGAGCCTGTTCGGGAAGGTCTGGTTCCCTCGCCTGACGGTGCCCGTCGCGGTAGTGATCAACAACCTCGTGACCTTCGCCGTGCAGTCCGTCCTCCTCGTCGGTTTCTACGTCTACTTCGTCGCGCGAGGGGCGCCGATCGCGCCCAGCCTCGCTCTCCTCGCGGTCCCGCTGCTCGTCATACAGCTTGCGGCCCTCGGGCTCGGGTGCGGGATCATCGTCTCCTCGCTCACGACGCGGTACCGAGATCTCGTTCACCTCGTAACGTTCGGCGTCCAGCTCTGGATGTTCGCGACGCCGGTCGTCTACCCGACTTCGCGCATCCCGGAGCGTTGGAGCTGGATCGTCACGGTGAACCCGATGGCCCCAGTGATCGAGCAGTTCCGGCACGCGATCCTTGGCACTCCCGGGGTCGGGGCAGGGGCGGCGCTCGTCAGCGTCGTAGCGACCGCCGTTCTCCTGGTCGTCGGGCTGGTTCTCTTCACCCGGGTGGAGCGGAGCTTCGTGGACACGGTATGACGAGCCCCGTCATCCGCGTCGATGGTCTCTCGAAGCGCTACCAGCTCGGTGTGCTCAGCCACCAGTCCCTCCGGAAAGAGCTCCAGAGCCGCTGGGCTCGCTTTCGCGGCAAGGACGACCCGAACTCGTGTGTCGTAGACCGACCGCGGACCGGAAGCGTCGACGCGGACGCGCTGTGGGCCCTGAGAGGGGTCTCGTTCGACGTGCAGCAGGGCGACGTCGTCGGGATCATCGGGCGCAACGGCGCGGGGAAGAGCACGCTGCTCAAGATTCTCTCGCGCGTGACGACGCCGACGGAGGGAGTCGTCCGGCTCAAGGGGCAAGCCGCGAGTCTCCTGGAGGTCGGCACGGGCTTCCATCCGGAGCTCACGGGCCGGGAAAACGTCTTCCTAAATGGAGCGATCCTGGGCATGCGCCGGACCGAGATCCAGCGGAAGCTCGACGAGATCGTCGCGTTCGCCGAGATCGATAAGTTCGTTGACACGCCCGTGAAGCGCTACTCGTCGGGGATGTACGTCCGCCTGGCGTTCGCCGTCGCGGCGCATCTCGAGCCGGAGATCCTCATCGTGGACGAGGTCCTGGCGGTGGGAGACATCCAGTTCCAGCGCAAGTGCCTCGGCAAGATGGAGAGCGTCGCCCGGGCGGGTCGGACGGTCCTCTTCGTGAGCCACAACCTGGGGGCGGTGCGGGATCTCTGCTCCCGGGCGCTTCTCTTCGAGCAGGGCCGGCTGCTTCTGGACGGAGAGGTGGAGGAGGGCCTTTCGAGGTACGAGAACGCATATGCGGCCCAACTGAACGTCGCCACGGGCGCTCGGTTTTCCGGGCCGCTTGCCGACACGGTCGGAATCGAGAGAATCCGGAGCGTTCAGGGTGAGGAGACCGCACCAGTCCTCGATCCGCTCTCACCGTTTCGGATCGAGATACACGGTCTCACGAGACGACCGCTCGCGATGCTCGAGATCAAGCTGGCAGTCTTCCACGACGGGTTGCACGTTGCGAGCTGCTTCGATGCGCCCAGGAGTTCCGCGGTCG
>CAZNSS010000589.1:0-2984 GCA_964575465.1 uncultured Holophagales bacterium
CGCGCGAGTGGCAGGACCGGATCCTCGAGGAGAAGTACTTCCGCTCGAACATCGGGGGCGACCAGTACTTCGCGATCGCCAAGGAGCTGAAGCCCGAGGACGTCGAGCTCGGCAGCATCGTCTACGCGGGACTCGCGCTCGGCTTCCGCGGAAAGTACCGGGAGCGGCCGGAAAAGCTCGCGGAGGTGCGGAAGAACACCTACCGCCTCCTCTCGGAATACCTCGCGAGCCAGAGCGACAAGATCACCCCGGAGGCCTACACGGTCATGGCCTCGGCCGGCAAGCGCCTCAACCCGGTCGTGACGCTCGGCCGCGTCGCGATCATCAGCTTCGGCGTCCTCATCATGTACTACCTCCTGACGTTCCTCCTCTGGGGCTCCCTCATCAGCGAGATCCGGACCGCGGCCCGGGCCATCGGGGTCCTGTAGAGGCAGGCGATGTACGAACTTCTGGATCTCCTCCAGCGCCTCCCCAAGCCGGTCAAGACCCTCGGCCTCGTCTTCCTCCTGATGCCGATCTGCTTCGTCGTCGCGCGAGCGCTCGGCTTCGGGCAGTACTGGTGGGCCGTCGGGCTCGGCCTGATCGCCATCGCTCTCGCCATCGCCGCCTTCGACGCCTTCATCAAGAAGGGCGACAAGGCGAGGGGCGGCGCCTTCGAGAAGGACCTCGCCCGCGACGCCCAGGGCGGCGCCGGCGCCTCCAAGCAGGAGGTCCGCGAGGCCGTCCGCGAGCTGTCGCAGAAGTGGACCGAGTCCCTCGCCCAGCTCAAGGGGACGGGCCTCCAGATCTACTCGCTCCCCTGGTACCTCCTCATCGGCGAGCCGCAGTCGGGCAAGTCGACGACGCTGAAGAACTCGGGCCTCGAGTTCCCCGTCGGCGGCGACGGCCTCTCGGGCTCGGGCGGCACGCGGAACTGCGACTGGTGGTTCGCCAACGAGGCGGTCATCCTCGACACCGCCGGCCGGTTCACGTTCCAGGAAGAGGCGGCCCCCGACGCCACGGAGTGGTCGACCTTCCTGAAGATGCTGAAGAAGTACCGCCGGGAGTGCCCGATCAACGGCGTCCTCGTGGTCATTCCGGCGACCTCCCTCCTCGAGGACACGCCCGAGGAGCAGGACAAGAAGGCCGCGAACATCCGGACGAAGCTCCTGCACCTGCAGCGGGTCCTCGAGATCCGCTTCCCGGTCTTCATCATGGTGACGAAGGCCGACCGGATCCTCGGCTTCTCCGAGTTCTTCTCGAAGCTCGACCCGGTCGACCAGCGGCAGCTCGTCGGCTGGTCGAACCCGCAGGGGCCCGACAAGCAGTACGCGCTCGCGACGTTCGACGAGGCCTACGAGGAGATCCTCACCCGGATCCACAAGCTCCGGATGAAGTTCACGGCGAACGAGGAGATCGTCCAGAACGTCGACCGGATCTTCGTCTTCCCCGAGGAGCTCCGGGCGCTCGGCGGCTCGCTGAAGCGGTACTTCCAGGGGATCTTCCAGGAGACCCGCTACGACGACGCGTTCGTCTTCCGCGGCTTCTACCTCTCCTCCGGCGTCCAGCAGGGCAAGCCGATCGCGCGGGCGACCCGCGAGATGCTCGGCAGCTCGGCCGAGGGGATCGTCGAGAACCTCGAGCAGATCTTCAAGCGCTCCCGCGCCTTCTTCATCAAGGACTTCTACGAGAAGAAGGTCTTCCCCGAGCAGGGGCTCATCGCACGGACGAAGGCCGCCATCCAGAAGGACAAGACGACCGTCTGGGTCATCCGTGGCCTGTCGGTCTTCATCGTCCTCCTCGTCCTCGGCGGGATGATCCCGGCCTTCATCGGCCTGAAGGGGATCGTCGAGCCGATCAAGCGGAACGTCGCGGCGGCGCAGGAGTGCCTCGAGAAGGAACCCTGCTCGATCGCGAAGGCGTACGGCGTCTCGCGCGACCTGTTCAAGAGCCAGGCCGAGATCCGGAAGCACCCGGTCATCTTCGCGATGTTCTTCCGCGGGGCGGCCTCGGGCGAGCTCTCGGACCTCCTGGCGAAGATCAACCAGAAGCTCTTCATCGTCCGGGTGGCGAACCCGCTCATGAAGGAGGGCGAGGCCCGGATGGCCCAGCTCGACTGGGCGGGCCCGTACGACTACCGGACGTTCTTCGGGGCCCTCGAGAGCCACCTGAAGTGGTGGACGGTGAAGAAGGCGGTCCCCGGGGCCGACCAGAAGCCGATCGTGGCATCGTCCGAGCTGAAGATCATCCCGCTCGTCCAGTTCTGCCAGAACACGAAGGGGATGCCCGCCACCGGCAAGTCGAAGGAGATCGACGACTGGGTCGCCTCGATCGCCACCGACGGCACGCCCGACCAGATCCTCGCCACGTTCCTCAAGGAGCCGCCGAAGGACCCGGAGCTGATCCAGGTGCCGGACCCGGGCGCGGCGATCAGGAAGTTCGAGGAGTTCTGGACCGTCGCGAACCTCGCGCGGTGGGACTTCCGCCTGAACCAGCTGCTCGCCCTGTACGTCCAGAAGTACTCGGAGCTCCTGAAGATCGAGGACCCCTCCTCGAAGGGCTACCTCGACCGGTCCGCCGCGACGGGGAAGGAGTTCAAGAAGGTCTACGACGACGCCTCGAAGCACCTCGGGACGACGAAGCCGGGGTCGAAGGAGTTCCCGGGCTTCGGGCCCGACGACTGGCGGCGGAACTTCGATGCCGACTACGACAAGCTGATGCGGTTCACGGTCGTCGTCCCCGGCGTCATCAACGAGAACGCCCGCAACCGGATCAAGGGCCAGATGGAGTCCGACTGGAAGAACCTGGAGGCCCAGATCCTCGCGTACGCCTACCTCGTCGTCGGGGACCCCCAGAACCCGACGAAGAAGTCGTGGAGCCCCTCGGCGGCCGCGATCTCGCCGATGCTCGTCGAGGTGACCTCCTACGCCGACCTCGCCGCGTTCGAGGTGGCGGAGAACCCGAAGGCCGTCGTCGAGGAGGCCTCGCGCAAGTCGACGCCGGCC
>CAZNSS010000590.1:0-2984 GCA_964575465.1 uncultured Holophagales bacterium
CCCTTCGGCGTCGTCGAAGAGCTCCACGGGGTGCCGCTGGAGGAATTCCCGGGCGAGCGCCGCGGCCTTGTCTCCCCGCTCGTCTTCGAGGCTTTCGACGATCTCCGCGACCGCCCGCCTCCGTTCCAGGCGCTCGGCGGCCACCCACCGCTTCTCGATGTCGGCCCGCTCGCCGAAGGAGGAGGTCGGGGCGAGCACGGCCCGGGCCGTGGCGAGGGCCGCCGCGGTCTCGGGGAGGAGCGAGAGGCTCTCCGGCGCGCCCAGCACGTCGGCCGCCGCGCGCAGGGCGAGCCTCTGGAACTCCTCGTCCCTCATCGCCGCACGCAGCACGTGCGTCGCCTCCGTTCGCTCCGGAGACGAGAGAACGGGCCACCGCTTCAGCGCGGACGCCGCCCACGACTCCCGGATGCCCGCCGCCGCCGGAGCCCAGGCCGCCGCGAGCCGCATCGCCTCCAGCCAGGGCGCCCCCCGCCTCTTCTCCGGCGGCTGGCGCCACTCGTCCGAAAGGACCAGCTCGGCCAGGGTGAGCGCGTGGAAGGCCCATACCGGCCGCGCGGCGACGGCGTCGAGGGCCAGCTCGCGCGCGGCGGCGGCTTCCTCGGGCAGCATCGTCACGGACCGGAGCCAGAGCTCCCTCAGCTCCGGGTCGAGCCCCGCGAGCGGCGTCGTTCCGACGAGGTCGAGCGTCGCCGCGCGCGCCGCCACGAGCATCGCGAGGTCGGCCGTCCCCTCGACCTTCGCCGTCCCGGCCAGCTCCGGCCGGCGCCGGTCGAGGGTGAACTCCGCGAAGAACCGGTCGACCCTCGCCCGCCCCCGGACGTCCGCCCACTCGTGGAGCGCCGCGACGAGGAGGAGCAGGGCGGACGTCGCGGCGAGGACCGGGCGCTTCCACGCCGGCGCCGGACGACCGTTCTCGGTCAACTCTTCTGCCCGGCCTCGGCGGGGGCTTCGGACTCGTCGGCGGCCCCGTAGCCGTACCCGTACTCGTACTTCGCGTAGACCCCGTACCCGGCGAACGAGCCCGACGCCACGCGCAGGTTGTTGATGAGGACCCCGAGGATCTTCACGTTCGCGCGCTGCAGCTTCGTGCGCGCCTTGGCGACGACCTCGCGCGACGTCTTCCCCCCGAGGACGGTCACGACCACCCCGTCGGTGATCGCGCCGAGGATGAGGGCGTCGGCCACGGGCAGCACCGGCGGCGAGTCGAACACGACGTAGTCGAACGCCCCCTGGACGTCCTTGAGGAGCTTCCCCATCGCGTCGGACGAGAGGAGGCCGGAGGGGTTCGGGGTCAGCGGGCCTGCCGGCACGACCCAGAGGTTGGGGACCGGCGTCGTCTGGAGGACGTCCTCGAGCTTCGCGCCTTCGGCGAGGACGGAGACGAGCCCCTTGCGGTTCGAGAGCCCGAGGATCGTGTGGACCCTCGGCTTGTGGAGGTCGGCGTCGAGCAGGATCACGCGCCGGCCGAGCTGCGCGAGCGTGACGGCCAGGTTCAGCGCCGTCGTCGTCTTCCCCTCGCCCGGCACGGCCGACGTCACCACGATGCTCTTCACGCCCCCGGCGCGCGAGAGGAGGAGCAGCGCCCGGAACGCCCGGTAGGCCTCCGTCACGACCGAGCGCGGGTTCGTGTGCGGAATCAGCTCGACGATCTCGTCCCCGGCGGGCCGGCCTCCGTCGGCGGAGGCCTTGCCGTTCGAAGCCGCGCCCGCCGCCTTTCGTTTCCGGCCGTAGCCGTACCCGTATCCGTATGCGCGGGCCGAGCCCGAGCCGACCGCCGGGATCACGCCCAGGGCCGGCAGCATGAGGAACTTCTCCACCTGGTCCTGGGTCCTCACGCTCCGGTCGAGGAAATCGATGAGGAGGACGAAAGCCGCTCCGAGGAAGAGACCGAGGACGAGCGCCTTCTGGACGTTCTGGCGGTAGGAGGGGTAGAAGCGGAACTCGGGCCTCGTCGCCCGCTCCACGACCCGCGCCGTCGGCTGGCGCATGCCCGACATCCGCGCCGCCACCTCCATCTCCGCCTGCTTCTTCAGCATCGTCTCGAGGAGCGTCCGCGACGCCGCGCTCTCGACGCGAAGGTTCGCGAACTCCACGGCGTTCACGTTCTGCCCGAGGGTCTCCGAGGTCTGGGTGCGCAGCACCCCCCGGATCACCTCCTCGCGCTTGCGGGCGCTGTCGACCTCGACCCGCGCCTTCTCGCGCTCCCGGCCCGCCGCCTCCTTCGAGGCCGACTCGATGTAGCTCTGGCTCTTGAGGATCCGCTCCTTCAGCTGCTTCATCGCCGGGAAGTCCGGCTTCCAGACCGAGAGCTTCTCCGCGTACTCCCGCTCCAGCTTCTGCTTCTCGGCGCGCGCCGCGATCACGGCCGGGTCCTGGTCGGCGATCGTCTCCGGGCTCGACGCCATCAGCTGCTGGTAGCGGGTCTCCTTGTTGACGCGCTCGGCGACCGCCGCGGCGTAGTCCTTGTTGAACGTCTCCAGCTTCTGCATCGAGACGTTCGTCCCCGGGTCCATCGAGACGATGTCACGCGAGCGGCCGAACTCGGCGAGCTTGCGCTCCTTCTCCTGCACGTCCTTCTTCAGCTGCTCGACCTGCGACGCCAGGAACTTCGAGACCTGCCCTGCCTGCTCCACGCGCGACCGCCGGGACCAGGTCACGAACGCGTCGACAACGGCGTTCGCCAGGTCAGCGGCTTCCTTCGGCGAGCCGGACTTGTAGGCGACCTCGATGAGGCTCGTCCCGGGAACGCCGGTCACCTCGAGCTGCGCGCTGATCGCGCGGATCATTTGCGACACCTGCGCGTCGCGGGCCTCCTCGGCGTCCGGTCCCTTTCCCGCCGTCCGGGACTCGTCGCGCGCGTTCACGACGGCCTCGATCACGTCGCGCCCCTGGATCATCCGGATCTGCGTCGGGATGAAGTCGGGGTCCCGCACGGTGAACATCCCCTCGCCGATCCCGAGGTCCTCGAGGGCGAGCTTCTCCCG
>CAZNSS010000591.1:0-2968 GCA_964575465.1 uncultured Holophagales bacterium
CGCGCCCGCCGGGCCTGCGCCCGCCCTCGCCGCGCTCGAGGAGCTCCGGGCCAGCCGGAACGACCGGCGCCTCGCCCAGGCGCTCCTTTCTCTCCCACCGCCGGGAGGGAACCCTTCGCGCCGCGACGCGGTCCTCCTCCTGCGTCGCTCCGCGCCCTTTTCCCGCGAAGCCACGGCCTTCGTCTCCGCCTCGGCCGGCCCGAGAGGGCGGGCGCTCGCCCTCGAGGCGGAGCGTCTCCTCGCGACCCGCGGCGCGTTGAAGCGGATCGTCCGCCCGCGGCGCCCGCTCGCCGCCGAGGAGGTCGCCCGGCATCTCGGCGTCTCGGGGAGCGCGCTCGGTCTCGCGCTGGAGCGCCTCGACGAGGCGCTCGCGACGGGTGACGTGGAGGGGCGGCACGCGGCGATCGCGTTCCTGGACGAGACGGCCGGGGATCTCCGCCCGATGTAGGGTACCGGCTGCGGACGGTATAAGCTTCGTGCGAGGATTCGGAGCATGGACCTGACCGAACTGTTGAAGTTCGTGACGAAGAAGGAGGCGTCGGACCTCCACCTCAAGCCGGGGAGACCGCCGCTCCTGCGGATCAACGGGCGACTCGTCCCGCTGAAGACCGACCCCCTGACCCCGAAAGAGATCGAGGAGATGGTCCTCACCATCCTCACGCCGCACCAGAAGGACAAGCTGACGGCGAACTACGCCGTCGACATCGGGTACGGCATCCAGGGGCTCGCGCGCTTCCGCGGCAACATCTTCCTGCAGCGCGGGAGCTGGTCGGCGGTCTTCCGGCGGATCCCGTTCACGATTCCGAGCGTCTCCGACCTGCACCTCCCCGACGTCATCCACACGTTCTGCGACTATCCCTCGGGCCTCGTCCTCGTCACCGGGCCGACCGGCTCGGGAAAGTCGACGACGCTCGCCGGCATCATCAAGGGGATCACCGAGCGGCACCCTCTCCACGTCGTCACGGTCGAGGACCCGATCGAGTACCTCTTCCAGGACAACCTCGGCTCCGTCTGCCAGCGCGAGGTCGGGACCGACACCGTCTCGTTCCAGGAGGCGCTCCGGAACGCGATGCGGCAGGACCCGGACGTCATCATGGTCGGCGAGATGCGCGACTGGGAAACGATGCAGACGGCCATCACGGCGGCCGAGACGGGGCACCTCGTCTTCTCGACCCTCCACACGAACAACGCCGCGCAGACGATCGACCGCATCATGGACAGCTGTCCCAACGGACAGCAGAACCAGGTCCGCCGGCAGGTCGCCCTCGTCCTGCGCGCGATCTGCTCCATGCAGCTCATCGAGCGGATCGACGGGCAGGGGCGCGTCCCGGTCATCGAGATCCTCGTCAACTCGCCGAAGATCACGAAGCTCATCGAAGAGGGCCAGACGAACGAGATCCTCGACGAGATGGAGTCCTCGGTCACCTACTACAAGATGCAGTCGATGAACCAGTCGCTCATCGCGCTCCTCGTGAACGGCGCGATCGACTACGAAAAGGCGAGCCAGCTGACCGCGGACCCGGAGGACCTCTCCCTCAAGCTCCGCAAGCTCTTCCCGCAGATCGAGGAAAAGTTCCGAGGAGGAATCATGGCCCCGTCCGCGAACGACTTCTCCGCCATCACCGAGCTCATGGACATCAAGAAGCTCTACGAGGAGGCGGAGGAGAAGTGGAAGCTGCGCATCCAGGAGAAGGAGGACGCGCTCTCCAGCCTCGAGGCCGACCTCCAGGCCAAGGACCGCATCATCGAGTCGCACACCATGGGCGGCCAGGAGCTGGAGGGAGAGCTGCAGAAGGCGAGGCAGGAGAACGAGCGCATCCGGCAGGAGGCCGCCGCGCGCATCGCCCAGCTGAACGAGCGGATCAAGGAGCTCAACGCCCGGATCATGGGCGGCTCCGCCGCCGCTCCTCCCGGCCAGCCGCAGTCGGGGTTCTTCAAGAGGTAGCCGGGGCCGGGCCTTCCGCGGGGCGCTCCCGGAGGGAATGCTAACTTCCGCCCGTGGAGAAGAAGACCGGCGGCGCCCTCGCCCTGCTCCTCCTGGCCGCGGTCGTCGCGGCCTACCTCCCCGCCCTCCAGGCCGGCTTCATCTGGAACGACCCGGCATACGTCACCGAGAACCCGACGCTCGACGGGCCCGGCGGCCTGTCGCGGATCTGGACCGACACGCGGGCCAACGAGCAGTACTACCCCCTCGTCTTCACGACGTACTGGATCGAGAAGAGGCTCTGGGGGCTCCGGCCGTTCGGCTACCACCTCGTCAACGTCCTCCTCCACGCCGGCGCCGCGCTCCTCCTCTGGCGATTCCTCCGCCGCCTCGCGCTTCCCGGAGCCTTCCTCGCCGCGGCGGCCTTCGCGCTCCACCCGGTCTGCGTCGAGTCGGTCGCCTGGGTGACCGAGCGGAAGAACACGCTCTCGCTCGTCCTGACGCTCCTCTCGGCCCACGCCTACCTCGGGTGGCGCGACGCCCTCGGCGCGCGGGAGGCGGCCGAAGCGGCGGCGACGAAGAAGAGGAAACGCGCTCGCGCGGAGGTCCCGTTCCTCGAGCGCCCGGCCGTCCTCCACGCGGCGGCGCTCGCCGCCTTCACGCTGGCCCTCTTCGCCAAGACGACCGCGAGCGTCCTCCCAGCCGTCCTCCTCGTCCTCGCCTGGTGGAGGTCCGGACGCGTCCGCTGGACCGACGCGAAGCCCCTCCTGCCGTTCTTCGCGGTCGGCCTCGGGCTCTCGTTCCACACGGCCTGGCTCGAGCGGACGATGGTGCGGGCGACCGGCGACGAGTGGGCCCACGGCCTGCTGGAACGGGTCGTCCTCGCCGGGCAGACGACCTCGTTCTACGCGTGGAAGATCCTCTGGCCTTCGGACCTGATGTTCATCTACCCGAGGTGGGGCCTGGACGCCGGGAGCCTCCGGCAGTGGCTCCCCGCTCTCGTCTGGGCGGCGGCGCTCGCCGGCGCGGCGTTCCTCGCGCGGC
>CAZNSS010000592.1:0-2962 GCA_964575465.1 uncultured Holophagales bacterium
GGTCCGCTGCATCTCGATGAAGCCGGCCGACGGCCTCGTCCGCGGGATGAAGGCGCTCGACCTCGGCCAGCCGATCTCGGTCCCGGTCGGGCCCGAGACGCTCGGGCGGATCCTGAACGTCATCGGCGAGCCGGTCGACGGCCTCGGGCCGGTGAACACGAAGGAGCGCTGGCCGATCCACCGCCACCCGCCGGCCTACGACGAGCAGACGACGTCGGTCGAGATGTTCGAGACGGGGATCAAGGTCATCGACCTCCTCGAGCCGTACACGAAGGGGGGCAAGACGGGCCTCTTCGGCGGCGCGGGCGTCGGCAAGACCGTCCTCATCATGGAGCTCATCAACAACGTCGCCAAGGCCGCCGGCGGCTACTCGGTCTTCGCGGGCGTCGGCGAGCGGACCCGCGAGGGGAACGACCTCTGGCTCGAGATGACCGAGTCGGGCGTCATCGACCCGCACGACTGGAAGAAGTCGAAGGCGTCGCTCATCTACGGCCAGATGACCGAGCCCCCCGGCGCGCGTCTCCGCGTCGGCCTGACGGGCCTCACCGTCGCGGAGTGGTTCCGCGACACCGAGGGGAAGGACGTCCTCCTCTTCATCGACAACATCTTCCGCTTCACGCAGGCGGGCTCCGAGGTCTCGGCCCTCCTCGGGCGCATGCCTTCCGCCGTCGGCTACCAGCCGAACCTCGCGACCGAGATGGGCGAGCTGCAGGAGCGGATCACCTCGACCAAGCGCGGCTCGATCACGTCGGTCCAGGCGATCTACGTCCCCGCCGACGACCTCACCGACCCCGCGCCGGCGACCGCCTTCGCCCACCTCGACGCGACGACCGTCCTCTCGCGCCAGATCGCCGAGCTCGGCATCTACCCGGCCGTCGACCCGCTCGGCTCCACGTCGAAGATCCTCTCCCCGATGGTCGTCGGTGAGGAGCACTACGCCGTCGCTCGCCAGGTCCAGCAGATCCTCCAGAAGTACAAGGACCTCCAGGACATCATCGCGATCCTCGGCATCGACGAGCTCTCCGAGGACGACAAGCTCGTCGTCGCGCGGGCCCGGAAGATCCAGCGCTTCCTCTCCCAGCCGTTCCACGTCGCCGAGCAGTTCACCGGCATCCCCGGCAAGTACGTCAAGATCGCCGACACCATCCGCTCGTTCAAGGAGATCTGCGAGGGCAAGCACGACGAGGTGCCCGAGCAGGCGTTCCTCCTGCAGGGGACGATCGAGGACGTCCTCGAGCGCTACGAGAGGATGAAGAAGGCGGGCGAGGCCTGAGGCCGTGTCCGCGGCCGGGCACCTCACGCTGACGGTCGTCACGCCGGAGCGCTCCGTCGTTGAGCGTGTCGCGTGCGACGCGGTGTCGCTCCCGGGCGAGCTGGGCGAGCTCGGGATCCTCCCGGGCCACACGCCGCTCGTCGCGCTCCTCGGGGTCGGCCGGGTCGCCTGGACCGACGGCGGAAGGAAGACCTCCGTCGCCGTCCGGGGCGGGTTCGTGGAGGTGGCGGGGGACGCCGTCCGGGTCCTCGCCGACTTCGCCGCCGCGAAGGACGGCGTCGACGCGACGGAGGCCCGGCGCGAGCAGGCGGAGGCCGATTCCCGCCGCCTCCTGGTGGTCGGGCAGGAGCAGCTCGACGTCGTCAACGCCGACGTCGCCTTCGCCGAGGCGAAGCTCGCGGTCGCGCAGGGGAGCTGACGCGGTGACCGACGAGCCGAAGGACGGGAAGGTCCGCGAGGCGTTCGACGCCGTCCACCGAGACCTCGGGGACCGTCTCGGAGCCGAGGAGAAGGCGGCCGTCGAGCGGCTCCGCGACGCCGCCGCGGAGGGCGACACCGCGCGGGCGCGCGAGGAGCTCGCCTCGGTGAAGGAGCGACACGGCTGGCTCTACGAGGAGCTCGTCAAGCACCCGCGCCTCGCGGCGCTCGTCGACGAGCTCGCGCTCTGGGGGTTCTGAGGACCTAGTCTCGACGCAGGTCTCTGCGTGGCCGTCCCGAACGGACGGCGACCACCGTGGCCGCCAGGGCCAGCAGGGAAAGGCCCGCCCCGGCGAGCACGGGGACGCTCCGGTAGACGAGGACGATCTCGTGGCGCCCGGGCGGTACGAGCAGACCCGAGAGCGAGAGGTCCGTCCGGACGACCGGGAGCGGCTTGCCGTCCACCAGGGCCTCCCAGCCGGGGTCCCACGTCTGGTTCACGGCGACGAAGCTCGGGCCGGGTCCGGGGGCTTCCGCGTTCAGGCAGAGCCGGGTGGCGCTCCGCGCCGTCACGGCGACGCGCGCCACGGAGACCCCCGGTGGCACGGGCCAGGGTGCGTCAGTCGGGTCGACGACGGCGAGGGACCGGGCACCCGGGCCGGCCGCAGCGATCGCGGCCCGCCAGCCCTCGGGCCCGCCCGCGCCGACGAGCCTGTCGGCCGAGAACGCGAGAGGCTGCGGCTGCGGTACGGCGAGGAGCGTGAGGAGTGTCGAAGGTGGCCTTGCGCCCGCCTCGGAAAGCGTCCGCGGCGCGTCCTTCCGAAAGGCGACGACCGCCGCGATTCCTCGCCGGGCCAGGATCGCGTCGGCCTGCCCCGGAAGGCTCGCGAGGGCCTGCAGGACGGATGCCGTGGCCCGGGTGCTCCACGCGAGCTCCGTCAGGTCGAAGTCGCGCTCGAGCGCCGTCGCGATTCCGAACTGGGCCAGGAACGGTGGGCTCGCCATGGAACCGAGGTTGCCGCGAAGGGTGTCCTGCCGCGCCGCGTGAAAGACGTATCCGCGGGGAGGGGCCTCGAGGAGCGGGAGGAGAGGCGCCGGAAGGGCGCGAAGCGCCGCGGGGGGCCGCGAGCCGACGAGCGGACTCCCCACCACGACGAGGTCGGCGGCGAGGAGGAGGGCGGGCAGGAGGCGGAGGAGAGAGCCGCGCCCGGCTCGCGACGCGACGACGACGGTGGCGAGGCCGGCCGCCAGGATCGCGGCCTGCAGCGCGAC
>CAZNSS010000593.1:0-2957 GCA_964575465.1 uncultured Holophagales bacterium
GCTCTCACGGAACGGGTCGTCCTTGCCCTGGGTCAGGATTCGCCGGGTGCGCGCCGTCCCTCGATCTCGGGGAGCGCGGCCGGGCCCGAGGCCTTCGCGGTCGATGCGGGATCGGCGACGAGCCCGGGCTCCGGGTGCACGCCCCGCCATGCGACCCAGGCCGCGACGGCGACGAGGCCGAGAAGGACGAGCACGCCAGCCTTCGCCTCCGCGATCGAGTAGCGCTTCCGGAAGATGCGGAAGGGACGGGGGTTCAGGACGCGACGCTCGCTCGCGCCGGGACTCGACGGGGCCGTGCGCACCGGAGCCGCTCCCATCGGGTTCAGCGTAGCACCGTCCCCGCGGCACTCGCGTCCGCGAACCGTGTGCTACGGTTCACGGCGAGAGGTTGCGGAGGGCCGCGGTCTTCGTGAGCGAGACGGTCGGGAGAGCGCCGGGTCCCGCGGCGGGTTTCGAGCCGGTCGAGGTCAGCGTCGTGATCCCCGTGCGGAACGGGGCCGCGCTGATCGCCGAGGCGCTCCGCGACGTCGTCGCCTTTCTTCTCCTGCGGGGGGTCTCCGCAGAGATCCTCGTCGTGGACGACGGGAGCGCGGACGACACGTCACGGGTCGCCCGCGAGGCGGCCGCCGATTCGCCGGTCCCGGTCGTCCTCCTCCGTCATGACACGAACCGGGGCAAGGGGGCCGCCGTCCGGACGGGGATGCTCTCGGCTCGCGGCCGCTTCCGGGTCTTCCTCGACTCGGACCTGGCGTACCCCGCTTCGGAGATCGGTGCCGTTCTCGACCGTCTGGAGGCCGGGGTGGACGTCGTCCTCGCCTCCCGGGTCCACCCCGAGTCCCGCTACCTCATCCGGCCCTCGTTCTTCCGGTACCTCTACACGAGGCATCTCTCGGGCCGATTCTTCAACTGGCTCGTTCGCCTCGTCCTCCTGCCGGGGCTCTCCGACACGCAGGCGGGACTCAAGGGATTCACGGCCGAGGCCGCGACCGCTCTCTTCTCGGCGTGGTCACCCGCCGGTTTCGGATTCGACCTCGCCGTCCTGGCACGGGCTCGCCGGCTCGGCCTCTCACTCGCCGAGGTCCCGGTCACTTTCCGCTACGACCGGGAGCCGACGACCCTTCGTTTCCTGGCCGACACGGCACGGATGCTGAGGGACCTCGTCGAAGTTCGGGTCCGCATCGGCAGGGGAGGGGCCATCGCCGGGGAGGAGAAGCGCCCCGCCGTCGCCCCGGGCGCGTCGACGGGTCCTGGAGCGGCGCCGTCCTGGCCGCTCCTCGCACTACTCGCGGCGCTCCTCGCGGCCGTCGAGGTCAGCCGTGGACGGGCCGCCCCGTTCGTGGTCCCGCTGGGGCTCTGGCTCGCGGGCATCGCGGTCCTCCTCGTCGGCGCGCTCCGGGCGGACCGGTTGCGCGGCGTCCCGCGCGTCCGGTGGTTCGGGACCTGGGGAGAGGCCGCCGTCGTCCTCGGTACCACGGCGCTCGGAGCCGTCTTCCGGCTCGCGGCCCTGTCAGACGTCCCGAGCTTCATGCACCACGACACCGCCTCGTGCGGCCTCGTCGGGATGCGGCTCCTCACCGGGGAGTCGACCGACCCCTTCGGCCTCGTGGCGACCTGGTATCACTTTCCGCAGCTCGGGCTCGTGCCGTTCACGTTCTCGATGGGCCTCCTCGGGAAGTCCGTCCTCTCGCTCCGCCTGGCCTCGGCCGTCCCGGGCCTCCTCGTGGTTCCCGCCCTCTACTACCTCGTCAGGGGGTGGTTCGGGCGGCTCGCGGCCGCGGTCGCCGCCGTCCTGCTCGCGACGAACCACGTGGCAGTTCACTTCTCGAGAACGGGAATCTGGAACATCCACTCGCTTCTGCTCGGTGTCGCGGGGCTCGCCGCGCTCGCCGGGGGATGGCGGCGGCGAAGCGCCTTCTGGCTCTCGGCGGCGGGCGTCTGCTTCGGCCTCTCCCTGCACACCTACACCGCGGGGCGACTCTTTTTCGGGCTGGGCGTCCTTTCGGCGGGGGCGATCGCCCTCGGAGCGGGGCTCCGGGCCGCCCGGTCCCTCACGTGGCTTCTCGCGGCGGTGTCGTTCTCGGTCCTTCCCCTCGCCGGGTCGTATCTGCGCGCGCCGGCGGCCCTCGACGTCGACCGGTCGAGAACGGTCAGCCCCTTCTCCGAGAGGACGCGCGAGCACGTCACGGGACAGGTCGGGTCCGCCGACCCCGGGGCGATCTTCCGGTACCAGGTCTCGAGGACGCTCCGGGGCTTCGTCGACGTCGGGGACACCGACTCCAACTACGGCTCGAGACGACCGATGATCGGGCACGTCACGCTCGCGGTGTCCCTCGCGGGCCTCGCGTTCGCCCTGGCGAGACTGCCGGACCGCCGGTTCGCCCTCCTCCTCGCCTGGCTCGGCTTCGGGCTCGTCTTCGGTGGCGTCCTGGCGATCAATCCCCCGAGCTTTCCCCGGCTCCTCGCCATCCTGCCCGTGCCGTTCGTCCTCACGGGAGTCGTGCTCAGTCTCGTCTGGCGAAAGGCCAGCGGACTGGGCCCGGTCCTCCGGACCGTGTCCGCCGTCGTCGTCGTCGCCGTCGCCGTCGTAGCTCTCGTCACCAACGTCCGCGGCTACAGGCGATTCGTCGAGAGGACCGACCTCGCCGTCAACGAGTGGGACGTCCTGCAGGCGCTCGGCGAGGTCCGCCGGGCGCGGACGGTGTACCTGTACACCGGCTCCTACATGCTCGCCGACTCTCCCCCCTTCGAGCTCTTCCGGGACGGACGCCGGCTGGTGACGGGGCTTTCGGAGACCGACCTGCCCGAGTTCCTCGAGGAGCCGACGGCATTCCTGGTCGCGCCCGAATACCGGCACGTCGGCACGGACCTCACCCGGCGCTTCCCCGACCTGGAGCGCGCGGTGAAGATTTGTAATGATACGGCGACCACCGAGATCTACACCACTCCCGGGGTCTCGG
>CAZNSS010000594.1:0-2956 GCA_964575465.1 uncultured Holophagales bacterium
GGGGGCGCGTCGGCCCCCGGCACCTTCGCCCCCGCCCTCCTCGCGGCGGCCGAGCAGCGCCTCGCGGCCGAGATCGGCCCTCTCGCACGGGTCCTCGTGAAGAAGGAGTCGAAGCGCCACGAGGCCTGGAGCGCCTTCGTGGAGGCCCTGGCCGCCCAGGTGCCGGACGAGGCGGGGCGCCGGCGCCTCCGCGAGGCGCTCGGGCCGCTCGGGGTCTGACGTTTCCGGGTTTGACGGGCCGTCGAATCGGCTCCAGACTCGCACGGAACACTCCCCCGGGCACGCTCCGGCACGGCACAAAGAGCCGGGAGAGGGGATACGAATGCCGACGATCAGCACCCGAAAGTTCATCGCCCTCCGCAAGCTGACCCGCTCTCTCGCCGAGACGCTCCGCGCGGACCTCCGCAGCACGCTCATCACGGTCGAGCCGCTGCTCCGGCCGCGGGCGATGTTCGGCGAGTACGTGCAGGGGCACGGCAAGGAGCTCGTCAAGGGCGCCGACCGGGCCTTCAAGGACCTCGCGGCCGACTTCGCCGAGGTGGCGGGGAGCAAACCGTTCCACATCGGCAAGGAGCTGAAGTCGCCGTTCGAGGTGATGAGCGCCTCGCTCGAGATGCAGTCCGTGGAGTACTCGTACACGGCCCGGGGGGACCGGGAGAGCAAGACGGTGCGGATCACGTCGCCGCTGAAGTGGGTGGTGAACTACCGCGACTACGGCCTCGAGGACCTGAAGCGCGTCCTCGCGGACCGGAACCGGACCGAGGAGCAGCTGAAGAGGTTCGTCCTCCACTTCCTCCTCGTCGAGCACGTCTTCACCCGCCAGCCCGGCATCAAGGACATGCTCGCCTCCCTCCGCTTCCCGGTCGTCGTCGAGCGCCGCCCGGAGTTCGGCGGCCTCCCGATCACCTGCATCACGACGGCGATCTCGACCTACCGTCCCGACGACGAGGTGATCATCGAGACGACGGAGATCTCGGGGAGCGAGGAGTTCGAGGAGTTCGTGAAGGTCTCCGACATCACCGGCCTCAGGGACACCTTCCACGACAAGCTCGTCGAGCTCGTCAAGGCGCAGGACCCGGAGCTCCTCGAGGAGGCCTAGCTCCCCTCAGCTCTTCCGGCGGAGCCAGAGCCCTCCGCCCTTGCTCCTCTGCCACTGGGGAAGCTCCTTGAGGATCGCCCCGCGATGGGCGGTCTCGAGGAAGCTCGCGAAGACGGCGATCTCCCAGGACTGGTTGTTGAGGAGGAACGCCCGCCAGAGGTACGCCTCGTTCCAGGCCCTTCCCTCCGCGACCCAGGCGCTCGGGTACTCGAACGGCCAGAAGACGCCGTTCGGGTGGACGTGGATCCCCGCCTTCAGCCGCGGCAGGACGCGGAAGAGGAGATGGTTGAGGTCGCTCCCGGTTCGCGAGACGTGGCTCGTCTCGAGCAGGAGGACGTCGCCCGGTGCCAGCGACGTGAAGGTGTCGAACGGCACCTCGTGGACCCGCGCCGGGAGAAGGCGGACCTTCTCCGCATCCTCCTTCTTCAGGAGAGGGCGGAGGCGCTCGGCGTCGGGGTCGACGACCGTGATGGCGACCGTCCGGCCGTAGACGTGCTCGTTCAGGTCGAGGAGCGCCGGGACGAACGGGCCGGCGCCCGCGCAGACGACGCGCCGCGGCCGGAGCTTGCGGAGGAAGGCGTGGAGGAGGGCGACGTCGCCCCAGCCGTAGGCAGGATCCTCGTACGAGCTCCGGCGGCCATCCCCGCCCGCGGGAAACGGCGGCTCGGCGCCCCATCGCTTCATCTCGCGGACGATCGTCAGCTGCTCCTCGACGAGGGTGTCGACGCCCGGGAGCTCCTCCGGGGGCCTGCCGAAGAGCTCGCTCTCGCGCCGCCTCACGTCGTCGAGGTCGGGGATCGGGGAGTGCGCGTGGCCCGGCGGGACCCAGAGCTTGCGCGTCGTCTCGCGCGCCTCGGAGAGCTCGCCCCGCTGCTCCGCGACGGTCCGGCGAAGGTCCTCGCGCTCGCCCTCGAGGGCGAGGATGTACTGGTGGATGCCCTTCAGGATCGGGAGCTGCCGCCCCACCTTCTTCAGGAAGCGGATCAAGGCGACCTCCTTGCTGCGAGGCCGCCAGTCTATCTCCTCCGCGCCTATACTCGGTTCCACGAACCGTCGAGGAGGTCGCCCCCGATGTCGAAGCCGTTCTCTTTCGGTGCGATCGATGTCCGTCTCGAGGTCGATTCCGAGCCGCGTCCCGCGCGGGCCGAGGACGACGCCCCGTTCCGCATCCTCCTCGCCGGCGACTTCTCCGGCCGCGGCGCGCGCGGCCTCGTCGAGACGGGGACGGCGCTCGGCGAGAGGCGCGTCCACCGCGTCGACCTCGATTCCCTCGACGGCGCGATCGCCCGCCTCGAGCCGCAGGTGACGCTGGGCGACGGCGACGTGATTCGCCTCCGCGAGCTGGACGACTTCCTCCCCGACACTCTCTTCTCGCGAATCGGCCGTTTCTCCTCGCTGAAGGACGCCTCCGACGCCGACGCGAGGCGCCGCACGACGAGCCGGCCCGCCGCCGGGCTCCTCGACCGGATCCTCGACGGGGCGCCCCGGGAAGAGGCTCTCGTCGTCGAGACGTCCCACGGGCCGACCGACCTGATGAGGACGATCCTCCGGAGCAGAGGCTTCCGGACGCTCGAGGCCTCCTGGCGCGGCGTCGACTTCCTCCTCCGCCGGCTCGACGTCGACGGCCCGCTCACGCTCCACCTCGTCGACCTGACGCCCGAGGAGCTCCGCGCCGACCTCGAGGCGGACGACCTCGGCAAGTCGGGGCTCTACCGCCTCCTCGTCGAGAAGACGGTCGGGACCCCCGGGGCTCACCCGTGGGCGGCCTTCGTCGTCCTCGGCTCGTTCGGTCCCTCGAAGGAGGACGCCGAGACGCTCGGCCGCCTCGCGAAGATCGCCGGCAAGGCGGGGACCGCC
>CAZNSS010000595.1:0-2953 GCA_964575465.1 uncultured Holophagales bacterium
TCGTTCGACTCGAACGGCCGCCACGTGACGCTCCTCGTCCTCCGCGTCCGCTCCGTCGAGGGCGAGCCCGCTCCCGTCGACGTCGCGGAGGTGCGCTGGGCCACGCCCGCCGAGGCCGCGCTCCTCCCCCTGCTCCCGGCGGACCGGCCGCTCGTCGAGCGGCTCGCCCGCGAGGGAGACGGCGGGTTCGCCGCGACCGAAGGGAGCGGCGTCACGCCGTGAACGACACGCTCCTCCTCCTGCTCTTCGCAGCCTCCATCGGCGCCTCGACCTTCTTCTCGGGCTCGGAGACCGCTCTGACGACGCTCTCCGACGCCGCCGTCTTTCGCCTGAAGGAGAAGAGGCACCCGCAGGCGGCGCGCCTCGAGCGGCTGCGCGGGCACCTCGCCCAGACGATCAGCACGCTCCTGATCGGGAACACGCTGGTCAACATCGCCGCCGGCTCCATCGGGACGGTCCTCGCCATCGAGCTCTTCGGCGAGCGCTGGGGCGTCGTGACGGCGACCGTCGCGACGACCCTCATCCTTCTCGTCTTCGGCGAGGTGACGCCGAAGACGCTCGCCACCCGCCAGGCGGAACGGGTCTCGTGCCTCGCCGCCCCCGCGATCGAGCTCCTCGTGACGCTCTTCGCGCCCCTCGCGAAGCTCCTCTCGGGCATCGCCTCCCTCCTCCTGCGTCCCCTCGGGGGCCGGACGGCCGCGCCGACCGACGTGACCGAGGAGGACGTGAAGAGCCTGATCTCCCTCTCCCACGAGCACGGTCAGCTGGAGCAGGAAGAGAAGGAGATCCTCCACGCGGTCCTCGACTTCGGCGACCGCCCCGTCTCCGAGTCGATGGTCCCCCGGGCGAAGGTGGTCCTCCTCCCGGCCGACGCCTCCTTCGAGAAGGTCCAGGCGATCGGGCGCGTCTGGCGGTACAGCCGCCTCCCCGTCTACCGTGACACGCCCGACGACATCGTCGGCATCCTCCACGTCAAGGACCTCTTCGACGTGACCGACGCGGAGGAGAAGAGCTTCGACGTCTCGCGGTACCTCCGCCCGGCGATCTTCGTCCCGGAGCAGAAGCGCTCGGGCGACCTGTTCCGCGAGATGCGACGCCGGCGGTTCCACATGGCGATCGTCGTCGACGAGATGGGTGCCGTCTCGGGCCTCGTGACCCTCGAGGACCTGATCGAGGAGGTCCTCGGCGACATCTCCGACGAGCACGACGAGGAGGCCGCCTCGCCCGTCCTCGACGGCGCCTCCATCCTCATCGAGGGCTCCTACCCCGTCGCCTCCCTCGAGCGGGACCTCGGGCTCTCCCTCGAGGAGCCCGACATGGAGACGGTCGCGGGCTTCCTCCTGAAGCGTTTCGGACGGATTCCGCGGACCGGCGCGAGGACCTGGCTCGGCGACACGGAGTTCGTCGTCGAGAGGGCCTCTCCCCGGGCGATCGAGCGGGTCCGCATCACCAGAAGGGCCCGGGCTCCCGAGGAGCCCGTGGCGGAAAAGGCGTGACATGCCGAAGGTCGTCTTCCTCGACCAGGGCCTGCGCGGCGAGCTGCCGGAGGGGACCACCCCTCTCGAGGCCGCCCATCGCCTCGGGGCCCGCATCTCCTCGATCTGCGGTGGCGCGGGGACCTGCTCCACCTGCCGGATCGAGTGCGTCGTCAACCCGCAGAACCTCTCGCCGATCGACCCGCTCGAGGACGCGTACGACATGGGGCCCGGGGTCCGCCTCGGCTGCCAGGCGCGGATCCTCGGCGACGTCGGGCTCCGGATCGTGAAGATCCCGCGGGCGGTGCTCGATTGAGCCGCCCCGCCGTCCGGCGAGCCCTCAAGCGCGCGGGCCTCTCTCCGGCCCCGAAGGAGTTCGTCTCGATTCCCGGCATCGCCCCGCCCCCCCGGATCGCGCTTCCCGGCGAGGCGCCGGGGACGGCGACTCCCGCCGACTGGACGGCTTTCTTCGGCCGGGTCGGACCCGTCGAGGTCGAGATCGGGAGCGGCCGCGGCCGCTTCCTGACCGACGAGGCCGCCGCCCGGCCCGGCACCTCCTTCCTGGGGGCGGAGATCGAGGTGGAGTACGCGCGGATCGCCCAGGCCCGGGCCGACCGGATGGGCCTGACGAACGTCCGCTTCGCGCGGCTCGACGGGAAGGCGTTCGTCCTGGCGCGAGTCCCGCGGGGGTCGCTCTCGGCAATCCACGTCTTCTTCCCCGACCCGTGGCCGAAGAAGCGGCACGCCAAGCGGCGCCTCTTCGAGCCCGACTTCGCGAGGGCCGCCGCGCGGGCCCTCGTCCCGGGCGGGCTCCTCCGCGTCGCCACCGACAACCTCCCGTATTTCGAGACGATCCGGGAGGTCCTCGACGCCGAACCGGAGCTCGAGAAGGTCCCCGGGAGCGAGACGGGCTGGTCCTCCGGCACGGACTACGAGAGGAAGTACGAGAAGGAGGGGCGACCGATGGCCCGCGGCATCTGGAGGGCGAAGCCGCCGGTCTGAGGAGAGGTCTCAGCCCTTCGCGGGAGGGGACGCGGCCTCGCTGCCGGGAGACGGCGCCGCCTGCGCCTCCTTCGCGAGGAGGATCGGGACGTACTTCCGGAAGTAGTCGAAGCCGGAGACGAGCGCCATGACCGTCATGACGTAGAGCGCGGCGCGCCCCGTCATCCGCCAGAGGCCGATGTCGTCGAGCCGGGCGCCGAGGATCATGAGCGAGATCCCGACGACCTGGGCGGTCATCTTCCACTTCCCGAGCCTCGACGCGGCGATCGTTATGTTCTCGCCGGCGGCGATCGCGCGCATCCCGGAGACCGCGAACTCCCTCCCCACGATGATGCAGACCGCCCAGGCGTCCGCCTCCTGCAGGTCGACGAGAGAGATCAGCGCCGCCGAGACGAGGATCTTGTCGGCGATCGGGTCGAGGAGCATCCCGAGCGTCGTCACCTTCTTGAACTTCCGCGCGATCCAGCCGTCGAGGA
>CAZNSS010000596.1:0-2944 GCA_964575465.1 uncultured Holophagales bacterium
CTTCCTCTCGAACCACCAGACCTACTTCACCGAGGCGATCGCCTTCTTCGACCTCTTCTACATCCTCCACGGGATGCCCTACGAGGACCCTCACCTGCGGTTCTCCGCGGCGACCGAGACGATGAAGAAGAACTTCCTCACGCAGGTCCTGACGTACGCCGGAGGCGTGACGTTCAGGCGGTCGTTCCGCGAGGCGGGCAAGGAGGTCAACCGGCCGGTCGACCTCGAGGGCGTCGGCAAGATCGAGGAGGCGATCGCCACCGGGTGGCTCCTCCACTTCCCCACCGGTACCACGCAGAAGAACGCCCCGATCCGTCCCGGCGTCGCGCAGCTCCTCCACCGGACGAAGGCCATTGCCGTGCCGGTGCGCGTCGACGGCTTCCGCGAGCTCCTCCTCCACAAGCAGTACCCGGGGAGGACCGGGAAGCGGGCGACGATCCGCTTCTTCCCCCCGATGGACCTCGAGGAGTTCTACGCCGCGCCGTTCGACAAGGAACGGGGCCGGAAGGTGATCGAAGAGCTCGGGAAGGCCATCCTCGACCCGGCCTGAGGCAGGGCCTCCGCCGCGCCGGACGCCCCGGCCGCGCGGCGGGAGCGCCTACCCCGTCGGCACCTTCGGTTCCGGGGCCGCCTTCAGGGACCGCGCCACGAGGCCGACGCCCCCCGCGAGGAGGCCGAGCATGACCAGCGTGTTGTAGAGGCTCGTCGGCCGGAACCAGATCTGGAGGTTCGCGACGATGCCGGCGACGATGATGAGCGCCCCCGCCCCGGTGAGGAGCCACCCGGCCACGGACTTCCCGTCGAAGAAGAGGAAGCCGATGCCGACGAGGAGCGGGACCAGCGTGAGGCCGAACGTGTTCGGGCCGAACCAGTCCCAGAACCCGCTGTGGACCTGGACCTGCTGGAGGAGGAGGTAGCCCCCGACGACCATCATCGCGAGGCCGCCGAGAAAGAGCCCGACGCCGCCCGGCGTCCCGCCTGCGCCTTTGATCTCCATGCGCGAAAGTCTACGCCGGATCGGCCGGCGGTCCGCCGAGGGCGCGGAGCCTCTCCACCACGGCCTCGACGTCGTAGTCGGGCGTCGAGGCCCCGGCCGTGACGCCGACCTTCCGCACCCCTCCGAAGGCGGCCGGGTCGAGGTCCGCGGCCGTCCCGACGAAGATCGTCCGCTTCGACTCCTCGGCGATCCTCACGAGCTCCTGCGTGTTCTTCGAGTGCCGGCCGCCGATGACCACGATCGCGTCGATCGCCGGGTCGTCGCAGAGGACCCGCAGGGCGTCCTGGTTCTCCTTCGTGGCGTAGCAGATCGTGTCGGCGATCCGGAGGTCGGGGACGCGCCGGCGCATCTCGGCGACGTGCTCGGCGAAGCGCTCCGCGTTGAGCGTCGTCTGGAAGACGACCTTCACCCTCGGCTGCGCCTCCCAGGGGAACGCGGCGACCTCCTCGAGGTCGTAGAAGACGGCGTACCGGCACGGGTCGAGGTCCTTCGTGTAGCCGATGACCTCGCGGTGCCCCTTCTGCCCGAGGACCACGATGAAGCAGCCCTCGTCGAGCGAGCGGGCGATCTCCCTGTGGATGTCGGTGACGAACTTGCAGGTCGTGTCGATGGCGGAAAGGCCGAGCGCGGCCGCTTCCGTGCGGACGGACGGCGCGACGCCGTGGGCCGAGAAGACGATCCGCCCCTCGTGGGAGCGGGCGTCCTCGAGACGGTGGACGGTCGGGAAGCCGAGGGTCGCCATCTCCGTCTCGACGCTCTCGTTGTGGACGACCTGGCCGAGGATCGCCCCCGACTGCCCCTTCGCCGCCGCGATCCTCACGAGCTTGTCGGCGACGCGGACGCCCGCGCAGAAGCCGTACTTCTCGGCGAGAACGACCTCCACGGCTACCTCCCGCCCCCCCCGGTCCGGTCGGGCAGGTCGAGGAGAACGACCTCGGGAGGGACGGACCTGACGAAGCGGTCACGCTTGATCATCTCGAACCCCTTGCCGCCGCGGCCGACGACGTCGTAGCGCCGCGTCACGGTGTAGGGCGTCCCCTTCGAGTTCTCGAGCGTCAGGACGGCGCGCTTCTCGTCCTTCCCGAAGAGGCTCGCGCCGACGACCCGGTCGTCCTCCGCGAGGCGAATGCCGATGACACCCTTCCCGGGCCCGGCCAGGACCGGGACCTCCTCGGAGTCGAAGAGGATCGCGCGCCCCTTCTCCGACGCGAGAGCGACGATCGCCCCCGGTTCGCAGGCGGAGACGAGCACGACCTCGTCCCCCTCGGCGGGCTTGGCGAAGCGCCGCCCCGAGCGGGTCGTCGCCTCCCGGAGGGGGTCGGCCGAGAAGCGCAGCACCATGCCGTCGCGCGTCGCCGCGAGGAGGACGACGTCCTCCGTCGGCGTCACGCGCGGGTCGAGGGAGAGGGCCGCGACGACCCGCTCGCCGTCGGCGAACTTGAAGAGCTTCTGCACGGGCTCGCCGTAGCCCGTCGACGGCGGGACGTCGTTCATCCGGAGGACGTAGGCCGAGCCCCGGTTCGAGAAGAGCACGACGAGCTCGCGCGTGCCTCCTTGCAGGACGGCGAGGACGTCGTCCCCCTCCCGGAGGCGCGTCTGCTTCGGGTCCTTCAGCTGGCCGAGGCGCTTCACCCACCCGTCGACGGTGACGACGGCGAACGCGTCCTCGTCGGGGATGAAGGCCTCCGCGTCGTACTCCGGCTCCTCGACCGCGACGGAGATGCGCGTCTTCCGCTTCTCTCCCGCCATCACGCCGCGCAGCTCGACGAGCTCGCGCTGGACGACGCCCCAGAGCCTCGCCGGCGACGTCAGGATCGCTTCGATGCGGGCCGCCTCGGCCCTCTTCTCGGCGAGCTCCTTGCGGATCGACTCGATCTCGAGCCGGGCGAGCTTGTAGAGCTTCGTCTCGAGGACGGCGTCGGCCTGCTCGTCGTCGAGGCCGAACCG
>CAZNSS010000597.1:0-2943 GCA_964575465.1 uncultured Holophagales bacterium
GGCTCGCCTCGCAGGCCTGGACGACGTGCTTGCGCGAGAGCCCTCCCATGTTCGGTCCCGGCCCCATCGGGAAGTGGACCTTCGTCGCGACGACGAGCTCTTCCCGCCGGCCCATTTCCCGGAGGAGACGTCCCGTGACCTCCTCGCTCACGCCGAGCGAGTACATGTCGGCGGTGTCGAAGAGGTTGATCCCCGCCTCGAGGGCGCGCCGGAAGAACGGCCGGGCCGCCTCCTCGGGAAGGACCCAGGGACGCCATCCCGGATCGCCGTAGCTCATGCAGCCGAGGGCGAGTCGGGAGACGACGAGGCCGGTGCCGCCGAGGGTCGTGTACTTCATGGCGCCTCCGGAAAGTCGAAAGGCCCGCGCGGGCGGGCCTCTCGGCGGGGTGCAGCCGGGCGGGGCGTCCGGCTACTCGGGGTCGATGTTCGTGACGAAGATCGCCTTCCCGCCCTGGAACTGCTTCAGGACGACGCTCTTGGTCGGATCGGGCGAGCCCCCCTTGAAGACGATCTTCCCCGTGACGCCGTCGAAGGTCACGATCTTCGAGAAGGCCTCGCGGACGGCCTCGCGGTCGTCGCTCGCGGCCGTTTCGAGCGCCTGCTTCAGGAGGCCCATCGTGTCGTAGGTGAGGGCGGCGACGTCGTCCGGGACCTCCTTGGCGTACCGCTTCTCGAAGGCGGCGCGGAAGATGCCGACCTTGTCCTCCATGGCGTTGGGGTTGTAGTGGGCGCTGAAGTAGGCGCCCTCGACCTCGGCCGCGCTCTTGAGGAGCTCGGGGTTCCCCCAGTTGTCGCTCCCGAGGAACGGCGCCTTGACGCCGGCGGCGCGGGCCTGCTTGAGCTGCTCGGGCACCTCGCCGTAGTAGCTCGGGAGGAAGACGACGTCGGGGGCCGCCTCCGCGATCTTCTTCATCTGCGCCGAGAAGTCCTTGTCGCCGGTGGCGTAGGTCTCGAACGCGACGACCTGCCCGGAGCGCGCCTCGAACTCCTTCTTCATCAGCTCCGCCTGGTTCTTCGGGGCCTCTGAGGCGGGGTTGTAGAGGATCGCCATCTTCGTCGCCTTCATGTAACCCGAGGCGAACTTCGCGAGAGCCTTCTCCTGGAAGGGGTCGGTGAAGCAGGCGCGGTAGGCCCACGTCCGAGGGGCGCCGGCGTCGTCCACCGTCACGCGCGGCGCGGTGGCCCAGGGCGAGACGAGGAGCGTCTTCCTCTCGGCCGCGGCCACGGCCGCCGGCACGGCGCCGAGGCTGGCGTTCGGGCCGACGATCGCGACGACCTTCTCCTGCTCGATGAGCCGCTTGGCCGCCTCGGCCGCGGGCTCGGCCGCACCCTGGCTGTCCTCGATGACGAGACGGAGAAGGTGCTTGGTCCCCGCGACCTTCACGCCGCCCCCTTCGTTGATCTCGGCCACCGCGAGCTCCGCGGCCTTCTTGCACGAGTCGCCGACGGCGGGGATGTCGCCGCTCAGCTCGGCGATGACGCCGATCTTGATGTCGGGCCCGCTCCGGCCGCAGGCCGCCTGGGTGAGGAGCACGCCGCCGAGAGTCCCGGCGAGGAGGAAGGTCGATGCCTTGAAAGCAAGATCCCGCTTCATAACCGGATAGCCTATTTCCGGAAGCGCCCGCGGTCAAACGGCGAGACAGGCTAAAATCCGAGATTCGCCCCCGGGGGGCGGCGCGCGCTCGACGGACGTCCGGAAGGAGCCTCGCGGGAGGTGCCCGGAGCGGTCCCGCCGCCGCCAGGGGAAGGCCGTCGCCGGAGGACCCATGTCGTTCAACCTCAAGAACCGTCATTTCCTGACGATCCACGACTTCACGCAGAAGGAAGTCCTCTACCTCCTCGACCTGGCACGGGACCTCAAGCGGGCCAAGTACACCGGGACGGAGGCGCCGCGCCTCCGGGGGAAGAACGTCGCCCTCATCTTCGAGAAGGACTCCACGAGAACGCGCTGCGCCTTCGAGGTCGCCTGCTACGACCAGGGGGCGAACGTCACCTACCTCGGCCCCTCCGGCTCCCAGATCGGGAAGAAGGAGACGATGAAGGACACGGCGCGGGTCCTCGGCCGGATGTACGACGCCATCGAGTACCGTGGCTTCGGGCAGGCCATCGTCGAGGAGCTGGCGAAGTGGGCCGGGGTGCCGGTCTACAACGGGCTGACCGACGAGTTCCACCCGACCCAGATCCTCGCGGACCTCCTCACGATGCGCGAGCACAGCGACAAGCCGCTCGGGCGGATCTCCTACGCCTACCTCGGCGACGCGCGGAACAACATGGGGAACACCCTCATGCTCGCGGGCGCCCTCATGGGGATGGACGTGCGCCTCGGCGCGCCGAAGCACCTCTGGCCCGTCGACGAGCTCGTCGCGAAGGCGAACGGGCTGGCCGCCGCCTCCGGCGGGAAGGTGACGCTCACGGAAGACCCGAAGGCCGCCGTTCACGGCGTCGACTTCGTCCACACCGACGTCTGGGTCTCGATGGGCGAGCCCGACTCGGTCTGGGCCGAGCGGATCAGGCTCCTCCTCCCGTACCAGGTCAACGCCGCGCTCATGGCCGCGACCGGGAACCCGAAGACGAAGTTCCTCCACTGCCTCCCGTCGTTCCACAACCGGGAGACGAAGATCGGGGAGGAGATCTTCAAGAAGTTCGGCATCGAGGCGATGGAAGCGACCGACGACGTCTTCGAGTCGCCGGCGTCGGTCGTCTTCGACCAGGCCGAGAACCGCCTCCACACGATCAAGGCCGTCCTCGTCGCGACGCTCGCGGGGTAGGGAAAGCGATGCGAGTCGTCGTCGCCCTGGGAGGGAACGCCCTCCTGAAGCGCGGGGAGCCCATGACCGCCGAGAACCAGCGGGCCAACGTGAAGCGCGCCTGCGAGGCGCTCGCGCCGGTCGCGAACGACAACGAGATCGTCATCTCGCACGGGAACGGCCCGCAGGTGGGGCT